>NZ_PNOZ01000073.1:0-28188 GCF_002879555.1 Verrucosispora sp. ts21
TAGGGGGTGGTGGTGGGGGTTAGGCGGAAGATGCGGATCTGGCGGCCGCCGGATCGTTCGACGTAGGCCTGGTAGGCGGGCCACTCGTCGAGCAGCAGTTGCCACAGTCGGTCGCGTTCGGGGCCGGTGGCCAACTCGGCGCGTACGGGGATGCGTCGCCCCCCGACGTCGACCTCGGCTTCGGGGTTGGCCAGCAGGTTGAGTGACCAGGCCGGCTGGTGGGTCTGCCCCCAGTTGGAGCCGATCACGACGTACGAGGTGCCGTCGGGTACGTACAGCAGGGGGTTGCTGCGGGGTTTGCCGGAGCGGCGACCGGTCGTGGTGATGACCAGGGACGGTACGAGCCCGAGCGCCACCACCCGGCCGCGGGTGAGTCGCCCGACGAGCCGGTCGGCGGGGACGAGCAGGCGCATGGCGGCACCGAACCAGCGGTGTCGTCCGAGTCGGCGGGTGAGGGAACCCAGAGTGGACATTCTCCTAGTGTCCCGGCTCAGTCCATCCGTCGTTCCACCGGTAGCCGGGAGCGGGTGAACAACGCCGCCCCGACCATCGCCACCAGCGGCACCGCGATGAGTACGCCCAGGGTGATCCAGGGCACGATCACCGGGTACGGCGGCTCGATCGGCCAGGTGTCCACGTACCGCTGGTTGGTGGAGAGCAAGATGATCATCGCTGCGCCGAGGCCGGCGACGATGCCCAGCGCCGAGCCGAGCACGGCGATCACACCGGCCTGGCACAGGGAGAGCAGTCGACGTACGCCCGGACTGGCGCCGACCGCGGCGAGGGTGGACAGGTCGGCGCGACCCTCGGCCGCGGCCAGGCCGGTGGCGCTGGCCGTGGCACCCACCGTCACCACCGCGGAGACCCCGGCCAGCAGGAGCAACCCGCCCAGCGTGCCGCCGCGGTAATGGGAATCCGAGATCTGCACCCCGAGCGGTCCGAGCGAGCGGATCGCGGTGTTGAACCGTATCTGCTGCTCCTGATCGGCTACGGAATCGCTGTCGATCGCCCAGCCGGTGTGTCTGGTGACGAGCCCCAGCCGGTCGGCTGCGGCCTGGGACAGCAGCAGCCACTTCGAGTCGAGATCGTGGTGCAGCGCGTGGCCGGGCACCTCCAGGGTCCGCACCTTCTCCTGCCGATCCTCGTCGAGGTGGCGGAGCACCTGAAGCTCCACTCGACCGTCCACCACGTAGCGGGGGTCGGTCAGCACCGCACCGCCGGCCCGCAGCACGGCGGTGGCGGCGGCGACCTGATCCGGCCCGGCGCCGGTGAGGATCGGCAGCGCCGACCCGTCGTCGACGACCACCCGGAAGGTGAGACCGAAGTAGTCGTCGGGTCGTCCCTGGCAGCGGGTGTCGGCCCGGGCCCGCAGCTGCTCGGCTTCGCTGAGTGTCTGGTCACTTCGCCACGGGCAGGCCCGCTCCGGCGGCAACGTCGCGGTGACCAGACAGTCGGACTCCAGCAGACAGTCGGTCGACATCAGCGGGGCGATGTTCCGGGCCTTGAGATGCTCCCGAGCCGGTTCGGTGATCTCGGCGAGCGTGGGGGGCGCATGCTCGCCGGGCGCGCCCTCGACCCATACCAGCACGCTGCGGTCCGGTAACGACGGTCGGAACCGCTCCTCGTCGCGCGCCTGCTCACTGACCAGCAGCAGACCGACCGCGACGCTGCCGGCGACCGCGGCCATCACCGCGGAGATGGCGGGCGCGGCCGAGGACCGGTTACGGCTGGCGTCGCGCAGTGCCATCCGCGGTACGAGTGGCAGGAACCGGCCGGCCCGGGACACCAGACCGACGAGCGTCGGGGTGGCGAAGACCAGCCCGAGTTCACCGACGAGCAGCCCGGCGAGGGTGACCGAATCCGAGGACACCACCGCACCGAGCGCGGCCACCGCGGCCCCACCGGCGGCCAGCAGCAGGCCGACGACCAGCCAGCGCCGCGAGTGCACCGGAGGCGTACGCCGATTGGCGAGCCCGGCTACCACGTCCTGTCGCGCGGCCATCCAGGCCGGTGTCAGGGCCGCCAACACCCCGGCGAGCACCGCGACCAGCCCGATCACGACGAGGGCGGTGGGCCAGAACCGGTACCCGCCGAAGCGGTGCTGGAAGACGAACTCCTCCATCAACGGTCGACCGGCCACGGCCAGGCCGATGCCGAGCGCGATTCCGATCAGGGCACCGACGGTGCCCAGGACCACACCGTCGGCGAGTACCACCCGGCGCAGGTGGGCGGCGTCGCCACCGGCCACCGCGACCAGCGCGAGTTCCCGGCGTCGACGCCGTACCCCGACGGCGAAGGCCGGGCCGACCAGCAGCACCACCTCGAGCAGACCGAGTCCGCCGATCAGCACCCCGAGGCTGACTTCCTCCCGCGCCCCGATCCCGCCGCGCCACGCGGCGTCGTACTCCGTCGGTGGCGCGGGGGTCCGGGTGGTGACCACCACGCCGTGGTCGTTGAGGTGGCGGAACAGTTCGGTGGTGAGCGGTCCGGGCAGGTCGACCAGGAAGACCGAGTCGATTTCCATCGCGCCCGCCGGCACTCCGGCGGGGTGCAGGATCGCCGCCGGGCTCAGCTGATCGGGAGCCTCGATCACTCCGACGACCGTCCAGCTCTTCCTGCCGTTGCTGGCGTTGACCTGGTCACCGAGGGCCACGCCGAGCTTGCGCCGGGCGGCCGGGTTCACCGCGATCTCGTCGGCACCGACTGGTGCCCGGCCGGCGTGGATGTGCGCCAGTCCGCGCCCGAGCGGATCGGTCAGGTCGACCACGGACGCGGTCAGCTCGTGCATGCGGTCCTGGTCGTCATCCCAGGTGGTGATCGGCAGCCAGCGCACCACCGGCAGGACGTGGCTGCCTTCGGGAAGGAGGGCGGCGATCTCCTGCGTACTGCGCGGGCGCGGAACCTCGGTGGTCTCGTCGTCGTTCTCGACCGTCACGTTCCAGTGGTCGCCGTTGCCGCTCTGGGTGATCGGGCTGGCGCGGGAGACCGACCGCAGCTCGGCGTCCGCCGCTGCCAGTTGGCGGTCGAGTCGCTCGTCGGCGGTCAGCCGCGACATGTCCACGCTGACCGCGACGAAGGTGAGTGCCAGCACCGGCAGGATGATCATGCTCAGCACCAGCGCGGTACGGCCGCGCGCTCGCCTCGCCTCCCGGCGGGCGATGCGCAGCGCGGCGCGCCACGACCCGATGAACTCGGCCGTCCGTGCCTTACCGATCCCCGGGCGTCCCTGCTCGCTCACCGGCCGCTGCCGGAGAGCAGGGATTCGATGCCGACCAGCGGTGCGGTCGAGTCGACGGCCAGGCCGTCGCGCAGGAACACCACCCGGTCCGCCCAGCCGGCGTGTCGGGCCTCGTGGGTGACCAGCACACCGGCGGCACCCGCGTCGACCCGGCGGCGCAGCAGCCGCAGGACGGCCTCCCCGGTGTGCGAGTCCAGCGCTCCGGTCGGCTCGTCGGCCAGCACGAGGCGGCGCTCGCCGACCAGCGCCCGGGCGATCGCCACCCGCTGCTGCTGGCCGCCGGAGAGCTGGTCCGGAACCCGGTCGCCCAGCTCCGACATGCCCACCTCGGTCAGCGCGTCCAGCGCGAGCCGGCGGGCCCGGCGCACACCCGTCCCGTCGAGTTCCAGGGGCAGCGCGACGTTCTCCACCGCGGTCAGGCTGCCGATGAGGTTCAGGTTCTGGAAGATGTAGCCGATCCGGCGTCGCCGTAACCGGGCCAGGCCGCTGCGGTCCAGGGCGTGCAGTGGCTGGCCTTCGACGTGCACCTCACCGGAGGTCGGGCTGTCCAGGCCACCGGCCAGGGTGAGCAGGGTCGACTTGCCGGAGCCGGAGGGACCCATCACGGCGACCAGTTCGCCGGGGCGTACGACCAGGCTCACTCCGCGCAGGGCGTGGACGGCGGCGGGTCCGTTGCCGTGGGTGCGGTGTACGTCACGCAGCTCCAGCACGGCGTCGGTCGCCGTCGGGGTCGGGGCACTGCCCCAGTGCCCCGCGCCCGGCTGACCGCTGCGGTCGGACAGGGCAGGTGTCGGTTCGTTGCCCGAACTCACCGTCGCGCCTCCTCATCCCTGATGCCCACCGCCTCGGAGGTGGGCGTCGGGCCGGAAACCGGGGGGCGGTGTCGCACCAGACTCGTCTCGCAGTGGTCGAGCCAGCGCACCTCTGCCTCGGCCTGGAACATCATTGCGTCCAGCACCAACCGCCAGGGCAGATCCTCCGGCCGGTCGCTGGTGTATTTCAACCGGGTCAACTCCTGCAATGTACGCATGGTGGCGGTGCGTTGGTTCTGCACCACCGTGCGCACGTCGACCCCTGGTGTGGTCAACGCCAGCGCCAGCTTGATCGCCAACTCGTCGCGAGGGCGGTCGGTGCGGCTGATCGGCGTGGCGAACCACAGCGCCAGGTCCGCCCGCCCGGCGTCGGTGATCTCGTACGGCCGCTGCCCGGCCTCGCTCTCCGGCAGGGACCGGACCAGCCCGTCACGTTCCAGCCGGGACAGCGTGGTGTAGACCTGCCCGATGTTCAGCGGCCAGGTCGAGCCGGTCGACTCCTCGAACGCGGCGCGCAGTTGGTAGCCGTACATCTGGCCGCGTTCGAGCAGGGCGAGCAGACCGTGGCGGATGGACATGCTGCGGAGTATGCATACCTGGTATGTCAGATCGCAACCGCTGGGCGGCTCGCCGGGCCTGCCTACTCAGCCGGGACGGCCGGGAAACGCGACGGTCAGCGGGGCGATTCCGGCCGCCCGTCGCCAGCGGGTCGCCCGTATCGCGTACTCGATCAGAGCGCTCAGTGCCCGGTCCCGCTCGGCACCCGTGCTGGCCGGCAGCACGGCGCGCCAGAACGCCGCGGTGCGCTCCTCGACCTCGACCGCGAGCCGCAGCGCGCTGGCCCGGTCGGTGACCGGGAAGGGCAGCGCGTAGCCGGGCCGGTCCGGCGGGACGGCGGCGCCACCGGTACTCAACTGCAGGATCAGAGCGTCGCGCCGGCTGCGGTGGGCGTCCTCCGCCTCGACGGCGGCCTTGCGTTCGGCGTCAGCGAGGCGTACCCCGATCGGGCCGTACGCCCAGATCGCGGCGTATTCGGCGGTGAGTGCGGCGGCGAGCGGGTCCTCGGTGCCGGTCGGTGCGGTCATCACTTGAGCGCCTCCAGGTGGGTGGCCCGCGCGGCGGCGATCGAGCCGAGCAGCGCGACCCGGTCACCGGGTGCGGCGGCGCAGGCCGCGGTGGCCGAGTCCCGCCCGACGCGTTCGGCCTTGCGCAGCGCGGACAGGGTGGCGGCCCGGCTCGCCGGCTGCTCCGGTGGCGGTGGGGCGGTCGATCCGGACGGCGACTCCGACGGAAGGGCCGTGCCGGTAACCCGGGCGAGTTCTGTGGCGTGCGCCTCATGTGTCTCGGCCAGTGCGACGAGGCGGGCGGCCAGGTCGGGATGGGCGTCGGCGGCGGCGCGCAGTCCCGCCGCGAGGCGCAGCGACTCGTCGATCAGCGGAGCGAGCGGGTCCGGCCGGGGCGGCTCCTCGCGGTCGAGCAAGCTACATCCGGTCAGCGGTGCGGCGGCCCCGCCGAGCGCCAGCAACGCGCCGGCCCGCAGCACCGCGCGTCGGGAGAGCGGGGAGGATCCGTCCCGCCGAGTCGTTCTGCCCATCGCCACCGGACAAGTCAACACCATCACCACGGCCCGTGTACGGCGGTGGCGTCGGTGCGCCGCCCGGGCCGTCCGGAGGCGGGCGCGTTACGCTCTGCGCAGCCACCGGCGCGTCCGCACCGGTGGCGTGCCGGCATGGCAGTCGGCGAGCAGTGGAAGGGTCGGACAGATGACGCAGCGTGGCCGTGCCACCAGAACGGCGGGGCGACCGCGTGGCGGCCCGGCCCCGCGTGGCGGCCAGGTTCCCCGGGGTGACCTCGCCGCCCGTCGGGAGCGGCTACGCGCGGTGATCGCGCCGGTGGTCGACGAGGCCGGTTACGACCTGGAGGACCTGTCCGTGTCCCGGGCCGGCCGTCGACACGTGGTCCGGGTGATCGTGGACGCCGACGGCGGCATCAACCTGGACGCGGTGGCGGATGTCTCCCGGGCGGTCTCGGCGGCGCTGGACGCGGCCGAGGAGAGCGGCGGCGACATAGTCGCCGGGGAATATCAGCTTGAGGTGAGCTCACCGGGCGTGGACCGTCCGTTGACCCTGCCCCGGCACTGGCGACGCAACGTCGGCCGGCTGGTCCGGGTGACCGTCCGGGGCGCGGGGGAGTCCGGTGCCCGACCGGCGGGCGACCGGCAGGTGACCGGTCGCGTGGTCGCCGCGGACGACGAGTCCGTGGCGCTGGAGGTCGACGGCGAGCGCGCCCAGTGGCCGTACGCCGATCTCGGCCCGGGCCGGGTGCAGGTCGAGTTCAGCCGCCTCGACGAACTACCCGAACCAGAAGACGTCGACGACGATGACGATGACGATGTGGAGGACGAGGAGAGGTGAACATCGACCTCGCGGCGCTGCGCGCACTCGAGCGCGAGCGGGAGATCCCGTTCGACACGATCCTCGCGGCGATCGAGACCGCGTTGCTTACCGCGTACCGGCACACCGAGGGTGCCCAGTCGCACGCCCGGGTGGAGATCGACCGCAAGAGCGGCGCGGCCCTGGTCTACGCCCAGGAGATGGACCCGGAGGGCGGTGTGCTCCGGGAGTGGGACGACACTCCGCACGACTTCGGTCGGATCGCCGCCATGACCGCCAAGCAGGTGATCCTCCAGCGGTTGCGGGAGGCCACCGACGAGGTGCACTTCGGCGAGTACGTGGGCCGCGACGGCGACCTGGTGACCGGCGTCGTGCAGGCGCACGAGGCGCGGTCCGAGAAGGGCATCGTCACCGTCGACCTGGGCAAGCTGGAAGGTGTCCTGCCGCAGTCGGAGCAGGTCCCCGGGGAGCGGTACGCCCACGGTGAGCGGATCCGGTGCGTGGTGGTGCACGTGTCCAAGGGCATGCGCGGCCCGCAGATCACCCTGTCGCGTACGCATCCGAACCTGGTCAAGAAGCTCTTCGCGCTGGAGGTGCCGGAGATCGCCGACGGCACCGTCGAGATCGGCGCGATCGCCCGCGAGGCGGGTCATCGTACGAAGATCGCGGTGCGCTCCACCACACCCGGTGTCAACGCCAAGGGCGCCTGCATCGGCCCGATGGGTCAGCGGGTCCGGGCCGTGATGAGCGAGTTGCACGGCGAAAAGATCGACATCATCGACTGGTCGGACGATCCGGCCACCTTCGTCGGTAATGCGCTCTCTCCGGCCAAGGCCCTGCGGGTCGAGGTGGTCGACCTGGCGAACCGGGCGGCGCGGGTGACCGTCCCGGATTTCCAGTTGTCGCTCGCGATCGGGCGGGAAGGGCAGAACGCCCGGCTTGCTGCCCGGTTGACCGGATGGCGGATCGACATTCGGTCCGACGCCGAGCAGGCTGGCGCTGCCGGTCGGCCCGGAGTAGATCAGGTCCGGGAACCGGGCGGCGCGGTCTCGGGCAGCTAGGGGTAGACTTCCACCAGTGGTACGACGCGCGCAGCCGGAGCGCACCTGTGTGGGCTGCCGACAGCGTGCGCCGGCCAGTGAGTTATTGCGGATCGTCGCGATCGACGACGAGGCCGGCTACGGTCTCCGACCCGATCCGGCCCGCAGACTGCCGGGTCGGGGAGCGAACATGCACCCGGATCCGGCCTGCTTCGCGCAGGCAGTGCGGCGCCGCGCCTTCGGGCGTGCGCTGCGCCTCGCCGGGGTTCCCGATGACGGAGCCCTCGCGGAGTACCTGACGCGTCAACCACCACGTCCGGCCACCCGGTCGGGCGAGGTTCGCTAGCAAGGTAGGACGACCAGCATGAGCACACGATGAAGTCCCAGAAATGACCAGGCTTCAAGTGCACGAGTGAGGTCGCTGCGGGTGCTGCCCGCACGACCTCGGAGTGAGGAGTGCAGTGGCAGGTAAGGCCCGCGTACACGAGCTTGCAAAGGAGCTCGGGGTCGAAAGCAAGACCGTTCTCGCCAAGTTGAAGGAAATGGGCGAGTTCGTGAAGTCCGCATCGAGCACCGTCGAGGCGCCAGTCGCCCGGCGGCTGCGTAGCGCCTTCGTCGCCTCCAGCGGAGCTGGTGCTCCGGCGGCTGCGCCGTCGGCCGCGCCGGCTCCAGCGGCACCGACCCCGTCGCCGACCCCCGGCGAGCCCCGGATCACCGCCAAGCCGACGCCGCCTCGGCGTCCGGCGGCTCCCGGGCCCAAGCCGAAGGCCCCGGTGCCCGGTCCGCCGCCGCCGGCGGCCCCGGTCGCCAAGCCGGCGAGCGCTCACGACATCGAGGTGGCCGCCGCCGAGGCGCGTGCGGCTGCGCTGAAGGCTGAGCAGGAGGCTGCGGTCAAGGCCGCGCAGGCCGCCCGTCAGCAGCAGCGTGACAACGTCCGCCGGGAGCCCCCGGCGGAAGGGACCGCTCGTCCGGGTCCGGGTCCCCGTCCGGGCCCCGGCAACATGCCGCCCCGTCCGGGTTCCCCGGCCGCGGGCCGCCCTGGTGGTCCGACCCCCGGCCCTGGTGGCCGGCAGGGCCGTCCGCCGGCGCGGGGCGCCGGTAACAACCCGTTCGGCATCCAGGGCAGCCAGCAGCAGCGTCCGCCGGCCGCCGGTGCCGGTGGGCCCCGTCCGAGCCCGGCGTCCATGCCGCCGCGGCCCAGCCCGGCGTCCATGCCGCCGCGGCCCAGCCCGGCGTCGATGCCGAGCCAGCGTCCCGGTCGTCCGGGTGGTCCTGGCGCCGGTCGTCCCGGTGGTGGCGGCGGTGCAGGTCGTCCCGGTGGTGGCGGCGGTGGCGGTGGCTACCGTGGCGGCCCCGGTGGCGGTGCCGGTGGCGGTGGCTACCGTGGCGGCCCCGGCGGTGGCGCCGGTGCTGGCGGCGGTTTCCGGCCAGGCGCGCCGGCTGGCGGCGGTGGCCGTCCGGGTGGTGGCGGTCGTGGCCGTGGCGGCGGTGCCGCCGGTGCCTTCGGGCGTCCGGGTGGCAAGCCGACCCGTGGTCGCAAGTCCAAGAAGCAGCGCAGACAGGAGTTCGACAACCTGTCGGCTCCGACCATGAGCTCGGGTGCTCCCCGGGGTCAGGGGCAGACGGTCCGGCTCTCCCGGGGCGCCTCGCTGTCGGACTTCGCCGACAAGATCAACGCGAACCCGGGTTCGCTGGTCCAGGAGATGTTCAACCTGGGCGAGATGGTCACCGCGACCCAGTCGTGCTCCGACGACACCCTGCTGCTGCTGGGTGAGCACCTTGGCTTCAACGTGCAGATCGTCAGCCCGGAGGACGAGGACCGCGAGCTGCTCGCGCAGTTCAACATCGACCTCGACGCCGAGGTCGCGGAGGACCGCCTGGTCAGCCGTGCGCCGGTGGTGACCGTCATGGGTCACGTCGACCACGGTAAGACCAAGCTGCTCGACGCGATCCGTAAGGCGAACGTGGTGGCCGGCGAGGCCGGTGGCATCACCCAGCACATCGGCGCCTACCAGGTCCACGTCCCGCACGAGGGCGAGGACCGGGCGGTCACCTTCATCGACACCCCGGGTCACGAGGCGTTCACCGCCATGCGTGCCCGTGGTGCCCAGGTCACGGACATCGTGATCCTGGTGGTGGCGGCCGACGACGGCGTGATGCCGCAGACCATCGAGGCGCTCAACCACGCCAAGGCGGCGGACGTGCCGATCGTGGTCGCGGTCAACAAGGTCGACAAGCCGGAGGCGAACCCGGACAAGGTCCGCCAGCAGCTGACCGAGTACGGCCTGGTCGCCGAGGAGTACGGCGGCGAGACCATGTTCGTCAACGTGGCCGCGAAGCCCGGCATCGGCATCGAGGACCTCCTCGAAGCGGTGCTGCTGACCGCCGACGCGTCGCTGGAGCTGACCGCTCCGATCGACGGGCCGGCGCAGGGTGTGGCCATCGAGGCGCACCTGGACAAGGGCCGCGGTGCGGTGGCGACGGTGCTGGTGCAGAAGGGCACCCTGCGGGCGGGCGACTCGATCGTCGCCGGTGGGGCGCACGGCCGGGTCCGGGCGATGCTCGACGAGAACGGCAACCAGGTCACCGAGGCTGGTCCGGCACGTCCGGTCATGGTTCTCGGTCTGACCGCGGTGCCGGGCGCGGGCGACACCTTCCTGGCCGCGGCGGACGACCGTACGGTGCGGCAGATCGCCGAGCAGCGCCAGGCGCGGCGGCGGGCGGCGGCCTTCGCCAACTCCCGTGGCCGGGCCACCCTTGAGACGCTCATGGAGCAGCTCAAGGAGGGCGAGAAGACGTCGCTCAACCTCATCCTCAAGGGTGACGTCTCCGGTTCGGTGGAGGCCCTGGAGGACGCGCTGTTCAACCTCGACATTCCCGAGGAGGTCCAGCTCAAGGTCCTCGACCGGGGCGTCGGCGCGATCACGGAGAGCAACGTCATGCTCGCCAGCGCCTCGTCCGAGCCGGTCACGATCATCGGCTTCAACGTGCGGGCCTCGAACAAGGTCCGCGAGATGGCCGACCGCGAGGGCGTGGAGATCCGGTACTACACCGTCATCTACCAGGCCATCGAGGAGATCGAGGCGGCGCTCAAGGGCCTGCTCAAGCCGGAGTACGAGGAGGTCGAGCTCGGCACCGCGGAGATCCGCGACGTGTTCCGCTCGTCCAAGATCGGCAACATCTCCGGTTGCATCGTCCGGTCGGGTGTCATCCGGCGCAACGCGAAGGCGCGCCTGCTGCGCGACGGCACGGTCGTGGCGGACAACCTCACGATCAGCTCGCTCAAGCGCTTCAAGGACGACGCGACGGAGGTCCGCGAGGGCTTCGAGTGTGGTCTGACCCTGGGTGGTTACAACAACGTCCAGGTCGGCGACGTGATCGAAACCTTCGAGATGCGGGAGAAGGTTCGCGCCTGATCCTGCGGTGACGCACTGATCAAGGGGTTTACGCCGAAAGGCGTAAACCCCTTGATCATGTGGGGTGGGGTGCGGGTAGTGTCCGCAGACGATGTACACCGCAACCGCAGTATTCGACCTGCTGCTGCCGGGTGACTCCCGGTCGCTGAAGGCCAAGAGATCCTACGTACGGCCGATCGTGGCGGCGCTGCGCCGCTTCGAGGTCTCGGCCGCTGAGGTGGGCGCGCTCGACCTGCACGGGCGAGCGGAGATAGGTGTGGCGGTCGTGGCTGCCGAGGCGGCGCACGCCCGCGAGGTGCTCGACTCCTGTGAGCGAATGGTGGCCGGTCGGCCGGAGATCGAACTGCTGTCGGTGCGTCGCCGGCTGCACGGCGAGGAGGACTGACCGGGGCATCGGCCGCCCCGCGCGGGGGCGGGTGCGGCGCGGGTAGGGTTCGAGTTGTCAGGGCCGGTCCGGGCCCGGTGACGTTCGGCGTCATCCGGTCCGGTCGGTAGCGGTACGCCGTGGAGGTGGCGAGATGACGGATCCGGCCAAGGTACGCCGGCACGCGGAACGGGTGCGTGAACTGGTCGCGTCGGTGGTGCGGAGCCAGATCAAGGACCCGCGGCTGGGCATGATCACGATCACCGATGCCCGGATCACCGCCGACCTTCGCGACGCCACGGTCTTCTACACCGTGCTCGGTGACGCGGCGGCCCAGGCGGGCACCGCCGCCGCGCTGGACAGCGCCAAGGGCATGCTGCGCAGCACGGTCGGCAAGGCGCTCGGCCTGCGGCACTCGCCGACCCTGACCTTCGTTCTCGACGACGTGCAGGATCAGGTCAAGCACATCGACGATCTGCTCGCGGCGGCCCGTAACGCCGACGCCGAGGTGCAGCGCCTCGCGGCCCGGGCCGCGTACGCCGGTGACGCCCAGCCGTACCGCCTGGAGGCCGAGGAAGAGGACATCGACGAGGCCGAGGACGGCGACGAGGCCGACGCTGGCGACTCCGACGGGGACCGGGGCGGGGACCGGCGGTGACCGCCCCGTCCGGCGGTGCCACGACCGAGGTGGGGCCGACTGACACGCCGCCGGGGGCGGCGCGGGTCGGTGTCGGCGGTGCGGTCCCGGAGCAGCCGGGTTCCTCCGGTGCGGTCCCGGACCGGCTGGCGGGCGCACAAGCCGGATCGGTGGGCGCACTAGCCGGATCGGCGGGGCCGACCGAGGCGGACTGGGCGGCGGCAGTGGCGGCGGTGCGCCGGTTGCCACCGGACGCCCGGGTGCTGCTGATCTGCCACGTCAACCCGGACGGTGACGCGCTGGGCAGCATGCTCGGCTTCGGGCTCGGCCTGCGCCGGCTCGGCGTGGGGCGGTTGCAGGCGACCTTTCCCGGCCCGCCGGAGATTCCCGAGCCGTTGCGCGGGCTGCCCGGCATGGAGTTGCTGGTGCCGGCGACGGAGGCGGAGCCGGAGCCGGATCTGGTCATCTGTTTCGACGCGGCGAGCACGTCGCGCCTCGGTGAGCTGGCCGGCCGGTTGACCGGGACCGGCACCGCCCTGGTGCTCGACCATCACGCGTCCAACCCCGGCTTCGGTGACGTCAATCTGGTCGATCCGGGTGCCGCGGCGACGTCGGTGGTCGCGGAGGAGTTGCTGGCTCGGCTCGGCGTACCGCTCGATGCGGGCATCGCCGAGTGCCTGTACGTCGCGCTGAGCACGGACACCGGCTCGTTCCGGTTCGACGCGACCACCGCGTCGGTGCACGAGATGGCGGCCCGGCTGTTGGCCACCGGCATCCGGCCCGGCGAGATCTCCCGGCGGATCTTCGACAACCGTCCGTTCGGTGCGGTGCGACTCTTCGGAGAGGTGCTCGGTAGGGCCCGGCTGGAACCCGCCGCCGCCGGTGGGACCGGCCTGGTGTGGACCTACGCGACGCTTGACGACCTGGCGCGGCACGAGCAGCGACCGTACGTGCTGGAGGCCCTCATCGACCCGGTGCGGTGCACCGCGGAGGCCGACGTGAGCTGTGTGGTCAAGCAGACCGGGCCGGCCGAGTGGGCGGTGTCGCTGCGCAGCAAGGGCGCGGTTGACGTCAGTCGGGTGGCCGTCGCGCTGGGCGGTGGTGGGCATCGCCTCGCCGCAGGCTTCTCCGCCCGGGGGACCGTCGACGAGGTCATCGAGCGGATCCGGACGGAACTGAACGTGCCTGCGGTACGGGAAGGCGTCGACCGGCAGGGGTGATATCAGGGTCGCTTCCGGGGGTGTCGACATTTCCGTACCTGGACAGGATCGGGAGAATCGGATGATGGAGCAGCCCCACGACCTCACCCTCGACGCCCCTCGTACCTGGGAACGCCCGGTCGTCAGCGTGCCTGTGCTCGTCGCTCTCTCTCTGGTCGGCGGTCGTTTCCCGTCCTTCTCGACGGAGGCCAACCTCTATGTCTTCGGTACCGGCGGTGTGCTGATCTGGCTCGGTCTGTCGAACCGGGTGCCGCGCCGGCCGGCGCCGCGGCGGCTGAGTTCGGGTGCGGTCTGGTGGACGCTGCCGGTGCTGGTGTTCGGCGTCTTCGAAGGTGCGACATTCTTCTCGGCCGCGGGCGAGGATTTCCCCACCTTCTCGTTGCTGGCGGACCCGCTGCTGGAGGATCGGCTGGTGCGGTCGGCCGGCTGGCTGGTGTGGCTGTCGGCGTTCTGGGGGCTGGTGCGGCGATGATGCGGGCAGTGGCGATCGGTGGATTTCTGGTCGGGTTGGCGCTGTTCGGGCTGGTGGAGTGGCTGGCCCGCCGGGAGGGTTCACGGATTCCGACCCTCGGTGAGGTATGCGCCTACGTGATGCGTTACGAGGTGGGCCCGGTCCCGGTCGGGCGGATCGGGCTGTTCGGTTTCTGGTGGTGGGTGGGGTGGCATTTCCTGGCTCGGTGACGGGGGCGGACCTGTCCAGATGCCGGGAACACCGGACAACATGTGGACCTGAACGATAACTTGGGTATCGGCCGACGCCACTATGGCGCAGGTCAGGATGGCGGAGCCATACCCTGCACCGCTTTCCTCCAGGGTCGACCGACCCGGGCCGTAAGGTCGTCCAACCACCCGCTCCGGCGACCCCGGAGCCCGTGGCCGGGCGCCGTCAGCGACACCGCCCGTGACGCGCCGCCGTGTTCGGCGACGCGCGCCCTGGAAGGGGTTCCACCATGGCCGCCAAGCCCAAGCCCGAGACCACCGACGAGGCCCGCGAGCAGGCCCGCCGAGCCCTGCAGACCTCCATGGACACCCGTCAGTGACGGTACGCGACCGGCGGTGACGCCGAGCCGCCCCCGTGCGTACGGCGTCACCGTCCGGCAGTTCTCCTGCTCCATCCGACCCTCCGCTGCTCGCCCGACGGTGTGACACGACCCGCCGAAGGTAAGCAGCGCCTCGGTCTTGTCTCCTTACACATCGCGTGCCAGTATCGGCGGCGATGAGCCATTCCACGCCCGCCGTCGACCAGGTCGCCTCGCTGCGCCGGATCGCCGCGCTCGCCCTGCCGGCCCTCGTGGTCCTCGCCGCCGAGCCGCTCTACGTCCTGGTGGACACCGCTGTCGTCGGACACCTCGGCCAGGTCCCGTTGGCGGCGGTCGCCGTCGGCGGCACCGTGATGACCCTCACCGCCTGGGTGGGCACCGTCGTCGCGTACGGCACGACCGGGCGGGCGGCTCGCCGCTTCGGTGCCGGCGACCGGGCCGCCGCGGTGGCCGAGGGTGTCCAGGCGTCCTGGCTGGCCCTGGCCCTGGGTGTACTGGTCGCCGTCGGCATGCAGGTGGGTGGCCCGGCGCTGACCGGTGCCCTGGCCGGCGGTGGTGACGTGGGCCGGGCCGCCGGCGAATGGCTGCGGATCGCCGCGTTCGGCGCACCCGGGCTGCTGCTCGCCGCAGCCGGCAACGGCTGGCTGCGCGGCGTACAGGACACCCGACGGCCGCTGTGGTTCGTGGTCGGGCCCAACCTGCTCTCCGCAGTGCTCTGCCCGGTGCTGGTCTACCCCGTGGGCATGGGCCTCAACGGCTCCGCGGTGGCGAACGTGATCGCCCAGACCCTCTCCGGAGTGCTCTTCGCCGCGGCACTGGTGTCCGAGCGGGTGGCCCTGCGACCCCGTCCGCGGGTCATCGGCCAGCAACTCGTACTCAGCCGCGACCTGTTGATCCGGGGCCTGGCGTTCCAGGCCAGCTTCCTGTCCGCGACGGCGGTCGCCGCCCGGTTCGGCGCCGCCGCGGTCGGTGCCCACCAGATCGCGGTACAACTCTGGTTCTTCGCGGCGCTGGTGCTCGACGCGCTGGCGATCGCCGCGCAGGCGCTGGTCGGCGCCGCGCTCGGAGCCGGCGACGCGGTGGCGGCAAGCACGCTCGCCAAACGGATCGGTCGGTTCGGTGCGGTCTGCGGGGTGGCGTTCGCCGTGCTGGCCGCAGCCGGTGCGGGCGTGGTGCCGACCTGGTTCAGCTCCGACCCGGGCGTACACGAGCAGGCGTTGGTGGCCTGGCCCTGGTTCGTCGTCATGCTGCCGCTGGCCGGGGTGGTGTTCGCCCTCGACGGCGTCCTGATCGGTGCCGGTGACATCCGCTATCTGCGAAATCTGACCATGGTCGGCGCCCTCGGCGGATTCCTTCCCGCGATCTGGCTCTCCCACGCCTTCGCCCTCGGCCTCGGCGGCATCTGGGCGGGTCTGTTGCTGTTCGTCGTGATCCGGCTGATCGGCCTGCTGCTGCGCCTGCGCAGCGGCGCCTGGGCGGTCACCGGGGCGGTCCGCACCGAGAGCCGCGCGCGAACCGCCTCCTGAGCCCCTCCGGCCGGAGGGTAGGTCGCATCCTGTCGGCCGTCTCGGATCACCCGCAGGGGTCAGATCTGGCCGTAGAGGGCGTAGACCAGCAGCACCAGGGCCATCACCAGGACCCAGGAGACGACCATGGCGACCAGCTTGAAGGCGGTCGGATAGCGCTGGTAGAGGCGCTCCCGGTCCTGCCAGGCCCACCAACGGCGGCGCAGCCGGTCCGCGCCGGGCAACGCGGCGAACGCCTGGGCGATCCGGCCGCCCAGGGTGCGCCTCGGCGGTGGCGGATCGAGCATCCAGGCCGGCAGCGTGCTCGCCGGTCGGGGCGTACGCAGGTGGATCTTCTCTTCTGTGGCGGGCCGCTCGGTGGGTGTGCCGTCCCTGGTCATCTCGGTCTCCCCGTGGTCGGCGGCGCCGGTCGGCCGACGCCGCTGTCAGCTCATCGTTACAGCCGGGTTCCACACCGTAAATCCGGTTTCGGGGGCCGGTCGTCCGCTGCCGAGCGCGCCACGTCGATCTGGCAGGCTTGCACGTCGTGAGCACAGACGGTCTGATCGTGGTGGACAAGCCGGGCGGCATGACGTCGCACGATGTGGTGGCGCGGCTGCGCCGCCTCGCGCGTACCCGGCGGGTGGGCCACGGAGGCACCCTCGATCCGATGGCCACCGGCGTGCTGGTGATCGGGGTGGGGCGGGCGACCCGCCTGCTGACGTACGTGATCGGTGCCGACAAGACCTACGCCGCCACCATCCGGTTGGGGCAGTCCACAGTCACCGACGACGCGGAAGGCGACGTGATCTCCACCGCACCCGCCGGTGGCGTGACCGATGAGGCGATCCGCGCCGCCCTGGCCGCGCTGACCGGCGAGATCGACCAGGTGCCGAGCGCGGTCAGCGCCATCAAGATCAATGGGCAGCGGGCGTACAAGCGGGTGCGGGACGGCGAGAGCGTCGACCTGCCCGCCCGGCGGGTCACCGTGTCCCGGCTGGACGTCCTGGCGATCCGCCGCGACCAGCCCGACCTGGTGGACGTCGACGTCGAGGTGGCCTGTTCGACAGGCACGTACATCCGGGCGATCGCCCGGGACGCGGGCCTGGCGCTGCAGGTCGGCGGGCACCTCACCGCCCTGCGGCGTACCGCTGTGGGCGGTTTCACCCTGGCCGAGGCCGCCACCCTCGACGAGCTGGAGCAACGGGCGCCCGAGGTGGTCGATCTGCCGCTGGCGGCGGCGGCCGCCCGGTTCTTCACCCGCCGGGACGCCAGCCCGGACGAGGCGAAGGTGCTCTCCCACGGCGGACCACTCGACGCGGTCGGCCACGCCGGGCCGTACGCGGTCTTCGATCCGGCCGGCCAGCTGATCGCTATCGTCAGCGAGCGGGCCGGTCGGGCCCGCGCGGAGATCGTGCTCGCCCCGGCGTGACAGCGGCCGGTGCACCGGGGCGGGACACCGGCGACACCGGCGACTTCGGCGACAGGAAAGGATCAGCATGCAGCGGTGGCGGGGGTACGACGCGGCGCCGGGGGGCTGGGGACGCGCGGTCGTCACCATCGGTGTCTTCGACGGCGTGCACAAGGGCCACCAGGCCACCATCGGGTACGCGGTGGCCCGCGCCCGGGAGTTGGGCGTGCAGTCGGTCGTGGTCACCTTCGATCCGCACCCGGCGGAGGTGGTCCGGCCGGGCTCCCATCCGGCGGTGCTCACCGAGCCGGCCCGCAAGGCGGAGTTGATCGAGGCGCTCGGCGTCGACGTGCTCTGTGTGGTGCCGTTCACGCCCGAGTTCTCCCGGCTGCCGGCCGAGGCGTTCGTCCATGACGTGCTGGTCGAGCACCTGCACGCCGCGCTGGTGGTGGTGGGGGACAACTTCCGGTTCGGGCACCGGGCGGCCGGGGACGTGGCGTTGCTGGAGCAACTGGGTCGTACCTTCGGTTTCGCCGTGGAGAGCGCCCCGCTGGTGGCTGAGGCCGGCACGGTCTTCTCCTCGACGTACATCCGCTCCTGCGTGGATGCCGGCGACGTGACGGCGGCGGCCAGTGCGTTGGGCCGGCCGCACCGGCTGGAGGGCGTGGTCGTCCGGGGCGACCAGCGCGGCCGGGAGTTGGGCTTCCCGACCGCGAACCTGCTCTGCCACCGGTACGCCGCGATTCCCGCCGACGGCATCTACGCCGCCCGGCTGATCCGGCGCGGCCAACGTGAGCCGCTGGGCGCGGCCGTCTCGATCGGTACCAACCCGACCTTCTCCGGGCGGGAACGTCGGGTCGAGGCGTACGCGCTGGACTTCACCGGCGACCTGTACGGCGAGCGGCTGGCCCTGGATTTCGTGGCGCATCTGCGGGGGCAGGTCCGCTTCGATGGCATCGAGCCGCTGGTGGCCCAGATCGCCCAGGACGTCGAGCGGACCCGCCGGGCGCTGGACTGACCCGCCGGGCGCGGCACTCAGTGGCCTCATCCGGGCGATCGGGACGAGGTGCTGGTAGGCTGGCGGAGACGTCGGCTGACCGACGTGAGTCCTCGCATGTCTGCTCGACGCCGCGGATGCGAGGACGGTCCGGAGACGGTCCCCAGCCTGTGGCAATTCAGCCTGGCCCGCACGGACTTGCATCGACAACCCACTGAAACAGGGAGAACATGGCGCTCGACCAGCAGGCAAAGGCCAAGATCCGCGAGGAGTACGCGACCGCCGACGGTGACACCGGGTCGCCGGAGGTTCAGGTCGCGGTCCTCACCAAGCGGATCGCCGATCTCACCGAGCACCTGAAGGTGCACAAGCACGACCACCACAGCCGCCGTGGGCTGCTGCTGCTGGTCGGCCGCCGCCGTCGGCTGCTCAACTACGTGCAGAAGAAGGACATCAACCGCTACCGGTCGCTCATCGAGCGGCTCGGCCTGCGCCGGTGACGTGAGACGGGGGAGTGGCCACCGGGCCGCTCCCCCGTCGGCGTCCCACCTCCAGACACGGGCTGCGGGCACCCAGACAGGGGAGCCGTCGGCGTACCGGTCTCCGGTAGTGGCCTCCGGGCATCCGGCATCTCGTCGGTGGTCCCGGGCGCTTCGATCGAAGACCGGCCGTCGGTACAGCTCCCGCTCGTGGCCCCCCGATGCGAAGGAGCATTGCCGCACCATGACCGAGACCAAACTCGGCACCGAATCCCGCACCGCCGTGATCGACAACGGGTCCTTCGGCACCCGTGAGATCACCTTCTCCACCGGCCGGCTGGCCCGTCAGGCTGCCGGCTCCGTCATCGCCCAGCTCGGCGAGACGGTCGTCCTCTCCGCCACCACCGCCGGCAAGCAGCCGAAGGAGCAGTTCGACTTCTTCCCGCTGACCGTCGACGTCGAGGAGCGGATGTACGCCGCGGGCCGCATCCCCGGCTCGTTCTTCCGTCGCGAGGGCCGGCCCAGCGAGGACGCCATCCTCACCTGCCGCCTGATCGACCGGCCGCTGCGCCCGTCCTTCGTCAAGGGCCTGCGCAACGAGGTCCAGGTCGTCGAGACGATCCTCGCGCTCGACCCGCAGCACCCGTACGACGTGGTGGCGATCAACGCCGCCTCGATGTCGACCAAGCTGTCCGGCCTGCCGTTCTCCGGCCCGATCGGGGCGACCCGGATGGCGCACGTCGACGGCCAGTGGGTCGCCTTCCCGACCCACGACGAGCTGAGCCGCGCCACCTTCGACATGGTGGTGGCCGGTCGGGCCCTGGCCGACGGCGACGTCGCGATCATGATGGTCGAGGCCGAGGCCACCGAGCACACCGTCAAGCTGGTCGCCGACGGTGCCCCGGCCCCCACCGAGGAGGTCGTGGCCAGCGGCCTGGAGGCCGCCAAGCCGGCCATCCGTGAGCTGTGCCGGGCGCAGAGCGAGCTGGCCGAGGTCGCCGCCAAGCCGGTCGCCGAGTTCCCGGTCTTCCTGGACTACCAGGACGACGCGTACGACGCGGTTGCCGAGGTCGCTCGCGCCGACGTCGCCGAGGCCCTCCAGATCGCCGGCAAGGCGGACCGCGAGGAAGCCCTGGACGCGATCAAGTCCCGCCTGGTGGAGGAGCTCGGCCCGCGCTTCGAGGGCCGGGAGAAGGAGCTGTCGGCTGCCTTCCGCTCGCTGACCAAGTCCGAGGTGCGCAACCGGGTCCTGCGTGAGCAGGTCCGCATCGACGGGCGTGGCCCGCGCGACATCCGGCCGCTGAGCGCCGAGGTCGGCGTACTGCCCCGGGTGCACGGCTCGGCGCTGTTCGAGCGCGGCGAGACGCAGATCCTCGGCGTCACCACGCTCAACATGCTGCGCATGGAGCAGGCGCTGGACACCCTCTCCCCGGAGAAGTCCAAGCGCTACATGCACAACTACAACTTCCCGCCGTACTCGACCGGTGAGACCGGCCGGGTCGGCTCGCCGAAGCGTCGCGAGATCGGCCACGGCGCGCTGGCGGAGCGGGCACTGATCCCGGTGCTGCCCGCGCGCGAGGAGTTCCCGTACGCCATCCGCCAGGTCTCCGAGGCGCTCAGCTCCAACGGCTCCACCTCGATGGGTTCGGTCTGCGCCTCGACGCTGGGTCTGCTCAGCGCCGGTGTGCCGCTGAAGGCCCCGGTGGCCGGCATCGCCATGGGCCTCATCTCCGACGAGGTCGACGGCAAGACCCAGTACGTGACGCTCACCGACATCCTCGGTGCCGAGGACGCCTTCGGTGACATGGACTTCAAGGTCGCCGGCACCCGGGACTTCGTGACCGCGTTGCAGCTCGACACCAAGCTCGACGGCATCCCGTCCGACGTGCTGGCCGCCGCGCTCCAGCAGGCCCACGAGGCCCGGCAGACCATCCTCGACGTGATGCAGCGGGCCATCGAGGCTCCGGCCGAGATGTCCGACTACGCGCCGCGGGTCACCACGGTGAAGATCCCGGTCGACAAGATCGGCATGGTGATCGGCCCGAAGGGTCAGACCATCAACGCCATCCAGGACGAGACCGGCGCCGAGATCTCCATCGAGGACGACGGCACGATCTACGTCGGCGCCACCAACGGCCCGTCGGCGCAGGCGGCGGTCGAGCGGATCAACGCGATCGCCAACCCGACCATGCCGAAGGCCGGCGACCGGTTCCTCGGCACGGTGGTCAAGACCGCACCGTTCGGCGCGTTCATCTCGCTGCTGCCGGGTCGTGACGGCCTGCTGCACATCTCCAAGGTGGGCGACGGCAAGCGGGTCGAGAAGGTCGAGGACTTCCTCAACGTCGGCGACCGGGTCGAGGTCGAGATCGCCGACATCGACCAGCGCGGCAAGATCTACCTGGACAAGGTCCGTCCCGAGGGTGCCGAGGCACCGGCTCCCGCCGAGGCGGGTGGCGAGCGGCCGGCCAGCCGTGGTGACCGGGGTGACCGTGCCCCGCGTGACCGGGGTGACCGTGAGCGCGGCGGTGACCGGGGCGGCCGTGGCCCGGAGCGGGGCGAGGGCGGCGAAGGCGGCGGCGAAGGTGGCGGCGATTCCCGGCCGCGCCGGCGCACCCGGCACAGCTGATCTCCCACCCGTACTGAACTGATCCGCTGACCGGCCGGGCGACGAAGTCGCCCGGCCGGTTCGTCACCGTCCACCACCCTCGTCGTACTGGAAGCAGGTTGCCGTGAGTCGTACCCGGCGTTCGTTCCCGTCCGTGGCTCGCCCGGGGGCGACGCCACCCGGCACCGACCGGCACGCCGTCGGCACCATCCGGTCGGCCGGCGGCTCGACCCGGGCCGTCACCCGGACGCTGAGCGAGGACCCCCTGGGGGGTACGGTGCGCCGCACCGTGCTGCCCAGCGGGCTGCGGGTACTGACCGAGGCGATCCCGGCGATGCGGAGCGTCTCGTTCGGCATCTGGGTCGCCGTCGGATCGCGGGACGAGACCGGGCCCACGGCCGGAGCCGCGCACTTCCTGGAACACCTGCTGTTCAAGGGCACCCACAAGCGGGGCGCGCTGGAGATCTCCTCGTCGATCGAGGCGGTGGGCGGTGAGACAAACGCCTTCACCACGAAGGAGTACACCTGCTACTACGCCCGGGTGCTCGACGAGGACCTGCCGCTGGCCATCGACGTGATGTGTGACCTGGTCGCCGACTCGGTGCTGGAACCGGCCGATGTGGAGACCGAGCGGGGCGTGATCCTCGAAGAGATCGCCATGCACGACGACGAGCCGGGCGACGAGGTGCACGACCTGTTCGCCCGGGCCGTCTACGGCGACCATCCGCTGGGCCGGCTGATCTCCGGCACCTCGGACACGGTCACCCCGATGACCCGCCGTCAGATCCAGACCTTCTACCGGCGTCGGTACGTCGCGCCGCAGATCGTCATCGCCGCCGCCGGCAACCTCGACCACGCCGCCGTGGTCCGGCTCGTCCGGCAGGCGCTGCGCGGCACCCCCCTGGACACCGACCCGGCGTCGCCCGCGCCGCACCGACCGGCCACCCCGGCGGTACGCACCCGGGCCGCCAGCACTGTGGTGCAGGTGAAGGAGACCGAGCAGGCGCACGTCGTGCTCGGCTGCCCGGCCATCGACCGGCTCGACGAGCGTCGCTTCGCGCTCGGCGTACTGAACAACGTGCTCGGCGGCGGCATGTCCAGCCGGCTGTTCCAGGAGATCCGGGAGCAGCGAGGGTTGGCCTACTCGGTCTACTCCTACGCCAGCCAGTACGCCGACAGTGGACTGTTCGGCGTCTACGCCGGTTGTGCGCCCGGGCGGGTCGACGAGGTGCTGGAGCTGACTCGCGCCGAACTGGCGCGTACCGCCGAACAGGGCATCACCGAGGCCGAGCTGGCCCGGGGCAAGGGGATGAGCAAGGGGTCGTTCGTGCTCGGCCTGGAGGACACCGGCTCGCGGATGAGTCGACTGGCCAAGGGTGAGCTGCTCTACGGCAACCTGATGCCGGTCAACGAACTGCTCGACCGGGTCGACGCGGTCACCCTGGACGACGTCAACACCCTCGCCGCCGACCTGCTCGCCCGACCCATGTCCCTGGCAGTCGTCGGCCCCTTCGCCAACCGCGACTTCTCCGCCTGACCGTCCCCGCCCCGCCCTGCTCGCCCCGCCCTGCTCGCCCCGCCCTGCTCGCCCGGGCTGGTCTCGGGGCGGGCGGAGATCAACACCGTTACGGCGCGATGGCGGTGACCCGGTCGGCCGGATACCGCCACTGCGGCGTAACGGAGTCGATCACGCCGTATCTGCTGCCTCTGGCGGTGGCTGCGGAGCCGCTTGGGATAGGTTGTGCCGCGTGACTGACGAGCGGGAAAAGGGTGGGCCGATCCGGGTCGGCGTGCTGGGTGCGCGGGGTCGGATGGGTGCCGAGGTGTGCAAGGCCGTCGACGCCGCTGCCGACACGACGCTGGTGGCGGCGGTGGACCAGGGCGACGAACTGGCTGCGGTGGCGGACGCCGGTGCGCAGGTGGTGGTCGACTTCACCACCCCCGGTGTGGTCATGGACAACCTGCGCTGGTGCATCGAGCAGGGCATTCACGCGGTGGTCGGCACCACGGGCTTCACCGAGCAGCGCCTCGACCAGGTGCGCGACTGGTTGGCAGGCAAGCCGGGCGTCGGCGTGGTGATCGCCCCGAACTTCGGCATCGGCGCCGTACTGATGATGCAGTTCGCGGCCCGCGCGGCCCGGCACTTCGAGTCCGTCGAGATCATCGAGCAGCATCATCCGCGCAAGCTCGACGCGCCCAGCGGCACCGCCACCCACACTGCCCGCCTGATCGCCGCGGCCCGCGCCGAGGCCGGCCTGGGCCCGGTGCCGGACGCCACCGCCGACGAGGTCGCCGGTGCCCGGGGCGCCGACATCGACGGGGTACGCGTGCACGCCGTTCGTGCCACCGGGCTGGTCGCCCACCAGGAGGTGCTCTTCGGCACCACCGGTGAGACGTTGACCATCCGGCACGACTCGTACGACCGGGTCTCGTTCATGCCCGGCGTGCTTGTCGCGGTCCGCGCCGTCGGCAACCGCCCCGGCCTGACCGTCGGCCTGGACCCACTGCTCGACTGACCGTTCGAGACCGGTCAGGAGCCCGCGTGGTGGGCCTTCAGGAGGCGTCGGTCGGCTCGGTGGGGACGGTCGGGTCGGTGGGGGTGGTCGGCTCGGTGGGGACGGCGACGTGCAGCCGGAGCTGGGGGACCAGCATGTCGTCCACGTCCAGCGCGCGGCCCGCGCCGTCGGGTTCCCAGCCGGCGGCGGTGAGGAACTTGCGGGACGCCTGGTCGCCCTCGAACACCCAGGCCAGGGCCGTGCTGAAGCCGGATTCGCGCCACAGGTCGACGCTGGCGGCCAGCAGTCGGCTGCCGTGTCCACGGCGGCCCCACCGGGGCTCGACCAGCAGGTCGGTCACCGCGACCACGTCCGGGCCGAGGGCCTCGGCCGGCTCGTTCGGGGCCAGCGCCTCGGCGTCGACCGGACCGGAAGCGGCGAAGCCCACCAGATACGATTGCTCGGCCTGCTCGACGGCGACCAGTACCCGATGGTTCTCGCTGGGCGGTTGACGTACCGCAGCGTCCCAGCGTTGGGCGAGCAACGCCTCGTCGAGGTTGGCCAGCACGTGCCGGGGCAGCAGTCGCCGGTAGGCGACCCGCCACGTGGCGAGCTGGATGCGTGCGATCTCGCCGGCGTCCTCGGGACGCGCCGGGCGGACAAACCCGAGAGCCATGGGACGACAGCCTACGCAGGGTGAGGGAGGCGACGGTGGCGCAGGGTGCCAGGCGGACGGTCGGACAGATCGTCGTCGTGGTCGTGCTCGCTGTCGCGGTGGCCGCCTTCCTGTCCGTGGCGGCGGCCCGACACGGCTTCTTCGACCTCCAGGTCTACCGGGGGGCGTTGGTCTGGTGGGCCCGCGACGGCGGGGAACTCTACGACTACCTGCGCCCCGGCACCCAGTACGGCTTCACCTATCCGCCGTTCGCCGCGTTGCTGATGCTGCCGATGGCGTACCTGCCCTGGCACGCGGCGATCGTGGTGAGCGTGGTCGCCGGCGTGGCGACCAGCGCGGTGTTGATCTGGTGGCTGCTCGACCCGGTGTCGCGCCGGGCCGGCTGGACCCGCTGGTTCGCCTTCGCGGTGGCGCTCTGCCTCGCCGCCGCGTTCGAGCCGGTGCGCGAGACCATCAACTTCGGCCAGGTCAACACGCTGCTGTTGTTCCTCGTCGCGATGGATCTGCTGCGGCTGCTGCCGGGCGGCAGCCGGTGGGCCGGCATCGGCATCGGCCTGGCCACCGCGATCAAGCTCACGCCGGGCATCTTCATCGTCTACCTGCTGGTGACCGGTCGCATCCGGGCCGCGGTCACCGCTGTCGCCGCCGCCACCGGGGCGACGGTGCTCGCCGCGGCGCTGTTCCCGGACGCCTCCCGGGAGTTCTGGACCACCGCGTTGTGGAACACCGGCCGGGTCGGTGAGCTGGCGTTCGTCTCCAACCAGTCGCTGCGTGGCGTGGTGGCCCGGCTCGACCCGACCAGCCCCAGCTCAGTGGCCTGGCTGGCGCTGGTGGCCGCGACGGTGGCGTTCTGGGTGTGGCGGTCCCGCGCCGCCGTGTCCGCCGGGAACGAGGCCGCCGGCCTGGCCCTGACCGGCGCGGTGATGTGTCTGGTCAGCCCGGTCACCTGGGTGCACCACCTGGTCTGGCTGCTGCCGGCGCTGCTGCTGCTGGTCG
The DNA here is from genome assembly GCF_002879555.1 of Verrucosispora sp. ts21. Lineage (NCBI taxonomy): Bacteria > Bacillati > Actinomycetota > Actinomycetes > Micromonosporales > Micromonosporaceae > Micromonospora > Verrucosispora sp. ts21. The sequence goes on from NZ_PNOZ01000073.1 coordinate 25,325, forward strand.
AGGGCGCCGTGGCCGCGCCGTCGCGCAGCCGCCGACGCCGCCTGCTGCTGGCCGCCGCGATCGTCGGGTACGGGTTCCTGATCAGCCGGATCGTCTGGGCATGGGAGAAGGACTTCACCGGCCTGGACGGGTTCGTGTTCAGCAACACGTACGTCTGGATCAGCCTGGCGCTGCTGGCTCTCCTGCCGGTGCGCGGAGCCGTCCGGGCCGACGGGCCGGCGGTCTCAGTCGTCGAGCCGTCCGGTGTAGCGCAGCTCGACCAGGCCGAGCGGCGTACGCCCGCCGGACAGCGGCACCTGATAGGTCGACCGCTCACCGTCCGGTGACAGCCCGGCCCGCTCGTAGAAGCGGCGGGCCCGATGGTTGTCCGCCAGCACCCAGACCCGGTACTGCGTCCAGCCCCGCTCACGCAGGCCGGCCCGGGCCGCCGTGAAGAGGGCCTTCGCGGTGCCGTCACCCCAGTGCTCGGGTGCCACGTACATCGCCACCACCTCGCCGTACGTCGGGTCGAGGTCACCCCGGTCCTGGTTGTTGCGGTACGGCCCGAAGGTGGTGAACCCGGCGAGCACGCCGTCGATCTCGGCGAGCAGGGTGGTGAACGGGTGCTCCGGTTCGGCGGTGCCGAGATCGCGGCGGCGTTGTGCCCAGGCGACCGGGTTGAGCCGAGCCAGCACCTCGTCCGGCATGATCCCGGCGTACCCGGCCCGCCATCCGCTGATGTGCACCCGGGCGATCGCCTCGGCGTCGGTGGCCTGCTCGCGGCGGATGGTCGGCATGACTGCCGTTCTACGCGGCCGACGACGGCAGGTCCAGCGTGGCGCACGGGTGTCGTACCGCTGACGTAGCCTGCCCGCGATGGCCACCAAGGAATCGCTCTCGCTCGCCCAGGCCCGGCGCATCGCGCTGGCCGCACAGGGCTTCGCCGACCCTGCGCCCACCGGCGCGCCCACCCGCCGGCACCTGGGTCGGGTGCTCGACCGGGTCGGCCTGATCCAGATGGATTCGGTGAACGTCCTTCAGCGGGCGCACTACCTGCCGCTCTACAGCCGGATCGGGCCCTATCCGACGTCGCTGCTCGACACGGCCGCCTACCGCGCCCCCCGGGCGCTGTTCGAATACTGGGGGCACGAGGCGTCGCTGGTGCCGGTCGGCCTGCATCCCGCGCTGCGCTGGCGGATGGTCCGGGCACAGGCCGAGGCCTGGAGCGGCATGCGCCACATCGCTCAGGAGCAGCCACAGCTGGTGGCCTGGGTCCGCGACGAGGTGGCCGCCCGAGGGCCGCTGACCGCCGCCGAGATCGAGCACGACGCCCCCCGAACGACAGGCAACTGGGGATGGAACTGGTCGGCGGTCAAGCAGGCCCTGGAGTTCCTCTTCTGGGCCGGTGAGGTCTGCGCCGCCGAGCGCACCACCTCCTTCGCCCGCCGCTACGACCTGCCCGAACGGGTGCTGCCGGCCGAGGTGCTGGCCGCCCCGACGCCGACCGACGCCGAGGCGTACCGCACGCTTGTCGGCATCGCCGCCCGGTCCCTCGGGGTGGCCGCCGAGCAGGAGCTGCGCGACTACTTCCGGCTGCCGGTGGCCGGGGCCCGGCAGGCCATCGCCGAGCTGGTCGAGGCGGGGGAGCTGAGACCGGTCACGGTGCAGGGCTGGCGGCATCCGGCCTGGCTGCACACCGACGCCCGGCTACCCCGGTGGGTACGCGGCAACACGCTTGTCAGCCCCTTCGACCCGCTGATCTGGGAACGTGCCCGTGCCGAGCGGCTGTTCGACTTCAGCTACCGCATCGAGATCTACGTGCCGGCGGCGAAGCGGGTGCACGGCTACTACGTGCTGCCGTTCCGGCAGGGTGAACGCTTCACCGCCCGGGTCGACCTGAAGGCCGACCGCAAGGCCGGCGTGCTGCTGGTGCCGGCCGCCTGGATCGAGCCGGGCGCCGACCCGGGGGAGACCGCCGTGGCGCTGGCCGCCGAGCTGTACCGCCTGGCCGGCTGGCTGGGCCTGGACGCGGTGGCGCCGCCGGCCGCCGGTGACCTCGCCGCCCCGCTGGCCGCCGCCCTGCTGGGCGTGTCCGGTGTACGGTGAGGCTCGTGACGAGCGTTGACCGGCCGCCCGCCCAGCCGCACCCGCCGACCGGCGAACCAACCCCCACCGCACCCGGCGCTGCACCGAGCGGCGCGGCATCGAGCGATGCCGGGCCGAGCGGTATGGGGCAGGCCGCTGCCGCGCCCGGCGCTGTTGGGCTGGGCGAAGCGGAGCCGACCCCTGCCGGGGCGGACGGAGCCTGGCCGGGCGGTGTCGCGCCGCACGGTGGGGGGCAGGGTGAGTGGCTGCAGGGATATCCGGGCGGCTATCCGGTGGCCGAGTCGGATCGGCTGTCCCGGTTCGTCGCGCGGCTGCACGCTCGTACGCCCCGCTGGGTGGTGCCGTTGGCCGCGCTCGGCTGCGTCGGCGCGGGCATCGGCTACACCCTGATCAGCGACCCCACCCGGTCGGCGCCGGACGCCCTGCCGAGCTGCCTGCTCAAGTTGACCACCGGGCTGGACTGTCCGGGCTGTGGTGGCACCCGCGCGCTGTGGTACGTGCTGCACGCCGACCTGCCCGCCGCCGCCCGGCACCATTTCCTCTTCGTCTTCGCGCTGCCCTTCCTGGCGTACTTCTTCATCGCCTGGGCCGGCAAGCAGGCGTTCGGTTGGCGACTGCCGGAGCTGCGCGTCGGCCCGAAGGCGGTAGGCGTCTTCCTCGCCGCCTGGCTCGCCTTCTCCGTAGCCCGCAACCTCCCCTGGTACCCCTTCACCACCCTCTACGTCTAACTCGAAAATCGACCGTAACTTGACGTGCGGCAGCATCCCGCGTCGCGGAGC
>NZ_PNOZ01000074.1:0-27986 GCF_002879555.1 Verrucosispora sp. ts21
GGTAGCGCCGGTTCGAATCCGGTCGGGGCTACAGGTAACAGTCACGGCTCGTCCCCACCTCGGGACGAGCCGTTTCGCTTCCCCCACCCCACCCCTGCCCACCGCGGACGCCCCCTCCTCCGGCTGAGTTGATCAAGAGGTTTGCGTCTCGAATCGGCTGTTCGTAGACGCAAACCTCTTGATCAACCGGGGTCTGGGTGGGTGGGAGGGGAGGGGGAGGTCGGGTTAGAGGCCGGAGAGGCGTTGGCCGGCTCGGACGACGGCCATGGCGTGGCGTTCGCCGGGGCGGCGGCCGAGGCGTTCGATGGGGCCGGAGATGCTGATGGCGGCGATCACCCGGCCGGTACGGTCGCGGATCGGGGCTGAGACACTGGCCACACCCGGCTCGCGTTCGGCGACGCTCTGCGCCCAGCCTCGGCGGCGTACCTCGGCCAGGGTGCGGCCGGTGAACTTGGACCGGGGCAGCAGCGGCATCACCGCCTCGGGTGGCTCCCAGGCGAGCAGGATCTGGGCCGCCGATCCGGCGGTCATCGGCAGCACCGAGCCGACCGGGACGGTGTCCCGTAGGCCGCTGGCCCGTTCGGCGGCGGCCACACAGATCCGTTCGTCCGCTCTGCGAAGGTAGAGCTGGGCGCTTTCGCCGGTGGCGTCCCGCAATGCGGCAAGCAGCGGCTCGGCCGCGGTCAGCAGCACGTCCGGCGCGGCGTTGGCCAGCTCACCCAGGCGTGGGCCGGGGCGCCACCGCCCCTGGGTGTCCCGGACCAGCATCCGATGGATCTCCAGCGCCTGGGCCAGCCGATGTGCGGTGGCTCGGGGCAGCTTGGTGCGTTCAACGAGTTCGGCCAGGCTGGCGCCGTCGACACAGGCGGCCAGGATGACCACCGCCTTGTCGAGAACGCCGACACCGCTCATACTGTGTCCCACAAGCCGAAATTTACCTCCCAGAATTTAGGATGTCCAGATGGTGGGAGCCACTACTCAGCCGAGAACCTTGGCCGAGAAGGTCTGGGACGCGCATGTCGTCCGGTCTGTCGCGGGAGAGCCCGATCTGCTCTTCATCGACCTGCACCTGCTGCACGAGGTGACCAGCCCGCAGGCGTTCGACGGGCTGCGGCTCGCCGGGCGCCCGGTGCGCCGTACCGACCTCACCCTCGCGACCGAGGACCACAACACCCCGACCGGGTACGCCGATCCCTCGTTCCAGCAGCGCCGTGGTGACCTGCTCACCATCGCCGACCCCACCTCACGTACCCAGATCGAGACGCTGCGCCGCAACTGCGCGGAGTTCGGCGTGAAGCTGCACCCCCTGGGCGACGAGAACCAGGGCATCGTGCACGTTATCGGCCCGCAGCTCGGGCTCACCCAGCCCGGCATGACAATCGTCTGTGGCGACTCGCACACCGCCACCCACGGTGCCTTCGGGGCCCTGGCCTTCGGCATCGGCACCAGTGAGGTCGAGCACGTGCTGGCCACCCAGACGCTGCCGCAGGCCCGGCCGAAGACCATGGCGGTCACCGTCAACGGTCAGCTCAACCCCGGCGTCACCGCCAAGGACCTGGTCCTCGCGCTGATCGCCAAGGTCGGCACCGGTGGCGGTCGCGGGCACATCGTCGAGTACCGCGGTGAGGCCATCCGGGCGCTGTCCATGGAAGGCCGGATGACCATCGCCAACATGTCGATCGAGTGGGGTGCCAAGGCCGGCATGATCGCGCCGGACGAGACCACCTTCGCGTACCTGAAGGGGCGGCCGAACGCCCCCACCGGCGCCGACTGGGACGCGGCGCTCGCCTACTGGCGGACCCTGCCCACCGACGAGGGGGCGACCTTCGACGCCGAGGTGATCCTGGACGCGTCGGAGATCACGCCGTTCGTGACCTGGGGCACCAACCCGGGTCAGGGCGTTCCGCTGGGCGCGACCGTGCCGGACCCGGAGGACTTCACCACGGACGCGGAACGGGCCGCTGCCCGTCGTGCCCTGGAGTACATGGACCTGCGACCGGGCACCCCGCTGCGGGACCTCGCGGTCGACGTGGTCTTCGTCGGCTCCTGCACCAACGGCCGGCTGGAGGACCTGCGGGCCGCCGCGGACGTGCTGCGCGGCCACCGGGTCGCCGAGGGCGTACGCATGATGGTGGTGCCCGGCTCCGCCGCCGTGCGGGAGGCCGCCGAGGCCGAAGGGCTGGACAAGGTCTTCACCGACGCGGGTGCCGAGTGGCGTTTCGCCGGCTGCTCGATGTGCCTGGGCATGAACCCGGACACGCTCTCCCCGGGGCAGCGCTCCGCCTCGACCTCCAACCGGAACTTCGAGGGTCGCCAGGGTCGGGGTGGGCGTACCCACCTGGTCAGTCCGCCGGTCGCCGCCGCGACCGCAGTTGCCGGCCGCCTGGCTGCTCCCGCCGATCTGTAGAAGGGCTTGCGACAGATGGAGAAGTTCACCGTGCACACCGGCACCGCGGTGCCGCTGCGTCGTTCCGACGTGGACACGGATCAGATCATCCCGGCCGTCTACCTGAAGCGGGTGACCCGTACCGGTTTCGCGGACGGGTTGTTCAGCGCGTGGCGCGAGGACCCGGGATTCGTGCTCAACGATCAATCTTATTCCGGAGCATCGATTCTCGTCGCCGGTCCGGAGTTCGGCACCGGATCCTCGCGCGAGCACGCGGTCTGGGCGCTGCGCGACTACGGGTTCCGAGTCGTGATCGCACCCGGCTTCGGTGACATCTTCCGCGGCAACGCTCTTAAGGAAGGGTTGCTTCCGGTAGAGCTGGAATTGAAAGCCGTCGAGGAGATCTGGGGTCTGGTCGAGGCCGACCCCGGCACCGCGATCACCGTGGATCTGGCCACCCGTCAGGTCCAGGCCGGTGCCGCCACGTGGTCGTTCCCGCTCGACGATTTCAGCCGCTGGCGGCTGATGGAGGGCTTGGACGACATTGGACTCACCCTCCGGCACGAGGCCCAGATCAGTGCCTTCGAGACCACCCGGCCGTCCTTCCTGCCCCGGGTCGCATAGCCCGTTCGCCGCGTTCCATCGCCGATTTCGCCCCCACCGGTGCCACCGGTGGGGGCGAATCCGTTACGACACAAGGGCTTTTTTCCACCGAATGTTTGTGTCCCGGCAGCACAGGGCATACCGTGCGCGCAGAATGGCTCGCGTCGAGTCAGTTGCACAATCAGGAGGAAGTCGTGAACAAGGCCGAGCTCATCGAGGCGCTCGCCGTTCGCCTGGGGGACCGGAAAACGGCGACGGCCGCGCTAGACGCGGTCCTCGCTGAGGTCCAGGCGGCGGTCACCAAGGGCGAGAAGGTGGCGATCACCGGATTCGGAGCGTTCGAGAAGCGCGTTCGGGGCGCTCGAACAGCGCGCAACCCGCGTACCGGCGAGGCGGTGAAGGTCAAGAAGACCTCCGTGCCGACCTTCCGCCCCGGCGCCGGGTTCAAGGAGATGGTGGCCAGCGGCAAGGTGCCGAAGGCCACGGCGGCGGCGAAGAAGGCTGCCGCAGCCACCGCCAAGACCACCGGTGCCAAGGCGACCGGTGCGAAGGCGACCACCGCGAAGAAGACCGCCGCCGCCACCAAGACCACGGCGGCCAAGAAGACCACCGCGACGAAGACGACCGCAGCGGCCAAGAAGACGACCGCGGCCAAGACCACGGCGGCCAAGACCACCGCGGCCAAGAAGACCACCACCAAGAAGGCCGCTCCGGCGAAGAAGACCGCCACCAAGAGCACCACGGCGGCCAGCAAGACCACGGCGGCCAAGAAGGCTCCGGCGAAGAAGGCACCGGCCAAGAAGGCGGCAACCCGACGCTGAGCCGGTCGTACGACGAGGGCGCCCACCATGCCGGTGGGCGCCCTTCGCCGTGTCCGGGCCCGATCGCCTTGCAGGCGTTGACCGACGCGCCGTACGGCACCAGAATCGCCGCACACCCTCGGCGAAATGAGAACCGTGCTGCGCCACCGTCACCTCGCCACCGTCACCCTGGCGCTGGGCCTCGTCGTCCTCACCGACGTGCTCCGCGTCTTCCTGCCGTCGGTCATCACCATCTTCGGGCAGGCCGCGTCGACCCCCGCCGAGCTGCTCGGCGCGTTCGCGCTCGGCTGGTTCGTGCTCGCACTCGCCGCACCGGTCCTCGTCGTACGGGTCGGTGCCCGCCCCGTCGGGCTGGTGGCCCTTGTCGTACTGGGTGCTGCCCGACTGGCCCTCACCGCGGTTCCTGGCGGCCGTACGCAGCTCTGGCTGGCCACCGCCGGTCTGCTGGCCGGACTGGTGTGGCTGGCAGCGGCCGCGAGTCAGGTCACGCATCCGGTGCCCGGACTGGTCTACGGACTGACCGCCGGGGCGCTCGGCCACGCGATGTTCGGCACCCACGACCCGGTGTGGTGGGGACGGTGGGAGGCGTGGCTGCCAAGCGTCGCCGTGGTGGCGTTGCTGCTGGTCGCGGCGGTCGCGTCCGCCCGGCAACCAGACGTCGCCGAGCGGGACGGCGACGCGGCGACAATGCCGCCGGCCCGAAGCTGGCTGCTCGCCGGGCCGTCGTTGCTGCTGGGCGGCATGCTCGCGCTGTCACCGGCGGTCGCCAGCACCGCGAATTCGTTCTGGTTCGGCCACGCCGGCACCGCCGAACCGCCCCTGTTCGCCCTGGCACCGCTGACCGGCGCGGTGGCGCTGTTCGTGTTCTGCGCGTTGTTCCCGCCGCCGCAGGGCCGCCTGCGTCTGCTGTTCCCGGTGCTGCTGCTGGCCGGAACGCTGCTGTTCGGGTACGGGCCACCGTCGGCCCTCGGTGTCGCGATGCTGCTCGCCGCAGCCGGTCTCGGTGGCTGCCTGGCCCTCACGACCGTCCAGCGGGGCCCGTCGACCGTTGCCCGGCGCGGGTACGCGGCGATCGGCGGCATGCTGGTCTTCGCCGTCGCGACGGTGCTCTTCTACGCCGCCTACGACATCGGCTACCCCAACGGATGGCTGCCCGTCGTGGTGGCGATGGTGGTGGGTGCCGTCGCGCACGGTGGGCGGCAATCGGCGTCAGGTGCCGCTGTGGCCCCGGTCGACGCCACCACCGAGCTGACGCGGCCGGTGACGGCTGCCCGGCCGGTACGGGCGTTGCTGGCGGCCCTGCTGGCCGCCCTGGTCGCCCTCGTCGCCGCGGTGATGCACGGGCCGTGGTTGACGGCGACCAACCGGCCCGGACCGCCGACGCAGGTACGGCTGGTGGCGTACAACATCCGGATGGGCTTCGGCCTGGACGGGCGGCTCGACCTGGCCGCTCTCGACCGGGCGATCGGGCGGGCCGACGTGGTGCTGCTCAGTGAGGTCGACCGGGGCTGGTTGCTCAACGGCGGCCACGACACCCTGCACCTGCTGGCGACCCGCCTGGAGATGCCGTACGTCTTCGCGCCGGCCGCCGGGGCGCTCTGGGGCGATGCGGTGCTGAGCCGCTGGCCGGTCCGGCAGGCGCAGACCCGCGCGCTACCCGCGGTGGGCGCACCCACCGGTGCGCAGGCCCTCGGCGTCACCGTCGACTTCAGCGACGGCGTGCGGCTGGCGGTGGTGAGCACCCACCTGCAACCTCCACCCGGTACGGATCCGGTGGTGCAGGCCCGAGCGGTCGCCGAGTTCGCCACCGCGTACGCCGACGGCAGGCCGCTGGTGGTCGCCGGTGACTTCAACACCGAGCCGGGCGATCCGGCGTTCACGGCGCTCACCGACGCCGGGCTGGTCGACGCCTTCGCGGCCGTACGCCCGCTGCCCACCAGCCCGGCCGACGACCCGCGCCAGCAGATCGACCACATCTTCGTCTCCCCGGATCTGCCGGCCACCGATCCGGTCGCGATCGCCAGCACCGCCAGCGACCACCTGCCGGTCGCGGTGACCCTCAAGCTGCCACCCGGCGAACGGAATTGACGGCAGGAGGGCGTCGCACGACCCCGGACACCTCTCCGCACAGGGGAGTGGGGCTGCCCGCGCTGGCTTCGGTGCGGGGGCGCTCAGAGACGATCGGCGGCGAGCAGCCGGTCGCCGGTGAAGGCGAGCAGCCAGCCGCCGCCCTTTCCGGTGGCGTAGTCGCCGGGCTGGCCGACGAGCCGTTCCAGCGCGCCGGGGATGACCTTGCCCTGGCTGCAGGCGGCCACCGGCTCACCCTGTGCCGCCAGCGCGGTGAGGGCTGCCGCCGTGGCCAGTGCGCACTCGTCGGTCTGCTGGCCGGCGCGCGGCTCGTCCAGGTCACCGCTGATCTCGATCGGCAGGTCGAGCAGCGCGGCTGCCGGATCGAGGGTCTGCACGCACCGGCGGGGCGAGGCGGCGAGCAGCCGGGTCGGGCGGATCAGCGCGATCAGCGGGGCCAACGCGTGCGCCTGGGACCAGCCTCGGGCGTCCAACGGCCGGCCGGCGTCCGGCCCGGACCAGCCCAGCCGCTCACCGGCGTGGCCGTGCCGGACCAGCAGGATCGCCGCGGTGGCCTGGGGCAGCGCGGCGAAAGCGGCAAGCACCTGGGCGTCATGCGGGTAGCTGACCAGCGCCACCGCGTCGTCCACACTCAGCCAGCGCATGTCGTCGACCTCGGTGCCGGGCTGGAAACCGCCGGTGCCCACCGCCCGCATCGCCCAGTAGTCGACCGTCTTGAGCAGGCCCTCGCTGCGGTACTGCACGCTGGGCAGGCGCACCTGCGGTACCGCCTGGGCGTCGGCCTCCTCGGCGACCTCCCGGGCGGCGGCGAGCAGCGGATGCTCGCCCGGTTCCAGCTTGCCCTTCGGCAACGTCCAGTCCCCGTACCGGGGGCGGTGCACCAGGCACACCTGGACGCTGCCGTCCGGGGCCGGCCGCCACACCACCCCGCCGGCCGCCCGGATCACGGCCACGCCGGCTCCCGGGTGCGGGTCCTGCCGGCGGCCGGCGACCGCCAGGTCCTCCTCGTTGACCATCTGCTCAGCCTATGCCCGCACCGCTCACCCGGCGGTGCTGCCGACCCGACGCAGCAACAGATCCTGCAGGTGGACAAGCGGTGCCGTCGGCGTGCCGCTGCGCCGGGTCCAACTGCCGTCGGCGCTCAACTCGAACGCGTCCACGTCCGGGCTCATCGCGGCCTGGAGCACGTGGTCCAGTTCGGCGCGGGCCACCGGGTCGCTGACCTGGACCAGTGCCTCGACCCGTCGGTCCAGGTTGCGGTGCATCATGTCGGCCGACCCGATCCAGAACTCGGCGTCGCCGTTGTTGCCGAAGCGGAAGATCCGGGAGTGTTCCAGGAAACGGCCGAGGATGGAGCGGACCCGGATGTTGTCCGAGAGCCCGGGTACGCCGGGACGCAGCGTGCACATCCCCCGGATGATCAGGTCGACGTGTACGCCCGCCCGGGAGGCCCGGTACAGGGCGTCGGTGACGGCCTCGTCGACCAGCGAGTTGACCTTGAACTGCACCAACCCGGGCATGCCGAGCCGGACCTGGGTGATCTCCCGTTCGATCCGCTCGATCAGGCCGCCCCGGACGCCCTGCGGGGCCACCAGCAGTCGCCGGTACGCGGTCTGCCGGCTGTAGCCGGTGAGCACGTTGAACAGGTCGGTCAGGTCGGCGCCGATCTCCGGGTCGGCGGTGAGCATGCCGAAGTCCTCGTAGAGGCGGGCCGTCTTGGGGTGGTAGTTGCCGGTGCCGATGTGGCAGTAGCGGCGGATCTGGTTGCCCTCCTGGCGTACCACCAGGGCGGTCTTGCAGTGCGTCTTGAGACCGACCAGCCCGTAGACCACGTGGCATCCGGCGCGTTCCAGCGTGCGGGCCCAGCCGATGTTGGCCACCTCGTCGAAGCGGGCCTTCAACTCGACGAGCACCACCACCTGCTTGCCGGCCGCGGCGGCCTCGACCAGCGCGTCCACGATCGGAGAGTCGCCGCTGGTGCGGTACAGCGTCTGCTTGATGGCCAGCACGTGCGGGTCGGCGGCGGCCTGCTCGATGAAGCGCTGCACGCTTGTGGCGAACGAGTGGTACGGGTGGTGCACCAGCACGTCCCCGTCGCGCAGGGTGGCGAAGACGCTGCGCGGCACCTCACCCTCGGCCAGTCGGGGATGGGTGGCCGGCACGAAGGGCGGATCCTTCAGGTCCGGCCGGTCCGCCTCGCCGTAGAGCTGCCACAGCGCGGACAGGTCGAGCAGCCCCCGGACCCGCAGCACGTCCTGGGCGTCCATGTCCAGTTCGCGGACCAGCAACTCCAGCATGTGGTCGGAGATCGACGCGGCGACCTCCAGCCGGACCGGAGGACCGAACCGCCGCCGGGCCAGTTCCCGTTCGAGGGCCTGGAGCAGGTCCTCGTCGCGGTCCTCGTCGACCTCCACCTCGGCGTTGCGGGTGACCCGGAACAGGTGGCACTCCACCACCTGCATGCCGGAGAAGAGTTGACCGAGGTGGACCGCGATGAGGTCCTCCAGCGGCAGCATCCGTACGCCGGGCTGGTCCCGGTCGACCCGGACGAACCGGGGCACGTTGTTGGGCACCTTGACCCGGGCGAAGAGTTCGGCCCCACCGTCCGGGTCGCGGACCGACACGGCCAGGTTCAGCGACCGGCCCGAGATGTACGGAAAGGGATGCGCCGGGTCGACCGCCAGCGGGGTGAGCACCGGGAAGATCTGCTCGCGGAAGTAGCTGCGCAGCCGGTCCCGTTCGCTGTCGCCGAGGTCGGACCAGCGCAGCACCCGGATGCCCTCCGCCGCCAGCTTCGGCGACACGTCGTCGATGAAGCAGGCGGCGTGCCGCGCGACCAGGTCGGCCGCCTTCGCGGCGACCAGTTCGAGTTGGGTACGCAGGGGCAACCCGTCGCCGCCGCGTACCGGCAGGCCGGCGGTGAGCCGCCGTTTCAGCCCGGCGACCCGCACCATGTAGAACTCGTCGAGGTTGCTGGCGAAGATGGCGAGGAACTTGGCCCGCTCCAGCAGTGGCGTGCGGTGGTCCTCGGCCAGCGCCAGGACCCGGGCGTTGAAGTCGAGCCAGGACAGCTCCCGGTTGAGGAACCGGTCCTCCGGCAGCGGCCGGTCGACCGAGGTCTCCCGGTCGGCGGGTTCGGGCAGGCCCGCCTCGGCGACCGGGTCCAGCACCTCCTCCAGCCCGGCGGAGGAGGCGGCCGGGTCGGTGCCGGCGGGGTGGTCCGGGCGTTCGCGAGGGGTGCTCACCCGCCCATAATCACCCGACCAGGGTTAACACAAATTGAACTTGAGCTGGGATGTCAGGGCATCGTCGGCAACGTCACCCGTACGACGTCACCGCCGGCGTCGGTCTCCACCCGGACCCGCTGCCCCAGCCGGAGCAGCCGCAGCCCGGAGGCGTCGAAGGCGCGGGCGGGGAAGGGCAACTCGGTGCCGTCGTCGAGCAGCAGCAGTCCGCTGCGGGTCGCCGCGTCGAAGGTCGCCACCGTGCCCTGCATGCCCAGCACCGTACACGGGACGCGGCTCGGCCGGGGTTCAGCCGGTCAGGCAGCCGGCGGCCAGCGCGGCGGTGCGCGGGCCGAGCCCGAGCCGGGCCGCGGCCAGCAGGTCCTCGGCGGTGTCCACATCCCGACGCAGGCTGGGCCAGTCACCGGCCAACGCGCGGGCACCGCTGGCCGTGTGTGCCGTGGCCGAGTCGGGTCCGAACCGGGGATCCAGGGGTACGCCGGGAGGTGCGGCGAGCAGCACCGTACCGCTGCCGGGGGCGTCGCTGACGAAGGACCGTACGCCTGCCGGGGTCTTGCGGGCCTCGGCCAGCGCGGCGGCCAGTTCGGCCGGGCGCAGGGCGGGCAGGTCGGCGGTGAGCCCCGCCACCCACCCGGCGGCTCCGGTCGCACCGTGCCGGAACGCGGCGTTCAGGCCGGCGTCCGGGGCGTCGGGCAGCACCTGGGCGCCGGCCAGCCGGGCCAGCGCGCTCACCCGGGGATCGTCGGTGACCACCCGGATGTGCACCAGCGGCGAACAGGCACCCACCGCGGCCAACGTGTCGGCGGCCAGCGCCAGCGCCAACTCCTCGTGCGGCACGCCGGGCAGCCCGCCGCGCAGCCGGGTCTTCGCGGCGGTCAGACGCTTGACCGGTACCACCACGGTCCATGGCTGACTCACACTGTCATCCTGCCAGCCGGCGTCGGTACCCTCACTGGCCGTACCAGGGGCGAGCAGGCATGATTTCGGCTGCGGGTGTCACCGGTTCCTCCGGTGGACGGGGCGGGCACGAGGAGGCACGGTGGGTCGGCGCAGGCTGGGGTTCTGGCAATGGTTGGCCGTGGTGCTGGTCAAGCCGGTGATGACGATCTGGACCCGGCGCACCTGGCGGGGGATGGAGCACCTCGGCACCGAGGGCCCGATGATCATCGTGGCGAACCACATGTCGCACGCCGACCCGCTGGTCGCCGCCCATTTCATCTACGACTCCGGCCGTTGGCCGCAGTTCCTGGGCAAGGCGAGCGTGTTCAAGGTTCCGGTGATCGGCTGGATCCTGCACCGGTGCAAGCAGATCCCCGTCGAGCGGGGGACGGTCGACGCGGCCAAGTCGCTGGACGCCCTGATCAAGGCGCTCGGCGAGGGTGATGCCGTGATCATCTACCCGGAGGGCACCATCACCCGGGAACCGGACCTGTGGCCGATGAAGGGCAAGACCGGGGCGGCCCGACTGGCGTTGGCGACCGGCGCCCCGGTGGTGCCGGTGGTGATGTGGGGGCCGGAGCGCATCTTCGACCCGCGCCGCTCCCGGCTCAACCCACGGCCCCGGATCCCGGTGACCGTGGTGGCCGGGCCACCGATCGACCTGAGCCAGTGGACCGGTGCCGCCCCCAGCCGCGCGGTGCTGGAGGAGATGACCGATGTGATCATGCTGCGGCTGCGGGACATGCTCGCCGAGATCCGGGGCGGCACCCCGCCGCCGCTGTGGCAGCGCAATGGTCGGGCCAACGTCGAGCAGCGTCCGGAGGCGACGGCGTGAGTGGGCACGTGGCGGTGCTGGGCGCCGGGTCCTGGGGTACGGCGTTCGCGAAGATCCTGGCCGACGCCGGGCGGGAGGTCACCATCTGGGCCCGGCGGCAGCCGATCGCCGACGTCATCCGCACCGAGCGACGCAACCCGGAGTACCTGCCCGGAGTGGTGCTGCCGGAGCGGGTCACCGGCACCGGCGACGCCGCCGAGGCGATCAAGGGCGCCGAGATGGTGGTGCTGGCGGTGCCGTCGCAGACGCTGCGGGGCAACCTCGCCGAGTGGGTCTCGCACCTGCACGCCGACGCCACGCTGGTCTCGCTGATGAAGGGCATCGAGCTCGGTACCACCAAGCGGATGAGCGAGGTGATCGTGGAGACCGCGCAGGTGGCCGCGGACCGGGTGGTGGTCGTCTCCGGCCCCAACCTGGCACCGGAGATCGCCGCCGAGCAGCCGGCCGCCACCGTGGTCGCCTGCACCGACGTCGACCGGGCCACCCTGGTGCAGCGCTCCATCACCACGCCGTACTTCCGGCCGTACACCAACGACGACGTGGTCGGCTGTGAGCTGGGCGGCGCGGTGAAGAACGTGATCGCCCTGGCGTACGGCATCGCCACCGCGATGGGCTTCGGTCACAACACGCGGGCCATGCTTGTCACCCGAGGGCTGGCCGAGACCGCCCGGCTCGGGGTGGCGCTGGGCGCGGACCCGCTCACCTTCGCCGGGCTGGCCGGCATGGGTGACCTGGTGGCCTCCTGCTCGTCGCCGTCGGCGCGTAACCGCACCTTCGGTGAGCACCTGGGCCGGGGCGCCACCCTGGAGGAGGCGCGGGTGGCCACCCGGCAGACCGCCGAGGGGGTCAAGAGCGCGTTGGCCATCCGCGACCTGGCCCGCGCGCACGGCGTGGAGATGCCGATCACCGAGCAGGTCGAGCTGGTCTGCCACGAGGGCGTCGACCCGCGGGTCGCGGTACGCGCCCTGATGAGCCGCACCACGAAGCCGGAGTGAGCCGATGAGCGAGGACGAGGTACCCCAGCGGCTTCCGGCCGGCGGTGACGGCACCCGGTGCGTGCACGCCGGCCTGCCCGCCCCGGCACCGGGGCAGCCATTCCTGCCGGGGCCGGTCTTCGCCGCGCCGTACCATCTCGATCCCCGACACGGGCCGGAGGCGGCGCCGAACGGGTACGGACGCCCGGACAACCCCACCCGGCGGTTGCTGGAGGCGGCGATCGGCGAGCTGGAGGGCGGCGAGTGTCGGGTCTTCGCCAGCGGCCAGGCGGCCATCACCGGGCTGCTGCTGGGGCTGCTGCGCGCCGGTGACACGGTGGTGCTGCCCGCCGACGGATACTTCCCGGTCCGCACGTTCGCCACCGACACACTCGCCGGCAACGGGGTACGGGTGCTGCTGGCACCGACCGCCGGGCCGTACCCGTCCTTCGACGGGGTACGCCTGGTGCTTGTGGAGACGCCGGCCAACCCGGGACTCGACGTGGTGGACCTGCCCGCGCTGGCCGAGCAGGTGCACGCCGCCGGTGCCCTGCTGGCGGTCGACAACACCACCGCGACCCCGCTCGGGCAGCGCCCGTTGGACCTCGGCGCGGACCTGGTGGTCGCCTCCGGCACCAAGGCCCTGACCGGGCACTCCGACCTGCTGCTGGGCTACCTGGCCACCCGCTCATCGGAGCTGCTGGAACGGCTCACCGCCTGGCGGACCACCACCGGGGCGGTGCCCGGCGCGTTCGACGCCTGGCTGGCACACCGCTCGCTGGCCACCCTCGACCTGCGCCTGGCCCGGCAGAGCGCCAACGCCGAGGCCCTCGCCCGGCTGCTGGCCGACCGCACCGACGTGACCGGGCTGCGCTGGCCGGGCCTGCCGGACGATCCGGCCTACCCGGTCGCCTCGCGTCAGCTGCGCCGGATGCCGGGGGTGCTCTCCTTCGACCTGGGCGACGCCGAACGAGTCGCCCGGTTCCTCGACGCGGCCCGGCTGGTCTCGGCGGCCACCTCCTTCGGCGGCCTGCACACCACCGCCGACCGGCGCGCCCAGTGGGGTGACGACACCGCCGCCGGCTTCGTCCGACTCTCCTGCGGTGTGGAGGACACGGTGGACCTGACCGCCGACGTGTCGGCCGCGTTGGATGCCAGCGCCTAGATGATCGCCGTCTCCTCGGCGGTACGGGCCGCCACGGTCGACCGGCTACGCCGGGCCGGCTGTGTCTGGGCCGAGGACGAGGCCCGGTTGCTGGTGGAGGCGGCCGACGACCCGGGGAGGCTCGCCGCCCTGGTCGATCGGCGGGTGGCCGGGGAGCCGCTGGAGTACCTGCTCGGCTGGGCGGAGTTCTGCGGCGAGCGGATCACCGTCGTACCCGGCGTCTTCGTGCCGAGGGCGCGGACCGCGGCGCTCGTCGCGGCGGCCGAGGCGGTGGCCGGGCCGGCGGCGAGGGTGGTCGAGCTGTGTTGCGGCTCGGGCGCGCTCAGCCGGGCGCTGGCGCGTCGACTCCACGCCCCGCGGCTGCTGGCTGCGGTGGACGTGGACCCGACCGCGGTGGCCTGTGCCCGAGGCAACCTCGCCGAACTGGCCGTGCCGGTACTCGTCGGTGACCTGTTCGACGCGCTGCCGGCGACCTGGCGCGGCACCCTGGACCTGGTGGTGGCGAACGCGCCGTACGTGCCGACGGCGGCGTTGGACCTGCTGCCGGCCGAGTCGCGCCGGTACGAGGCGTTGGTGGCGCTCGATGGCGGCCCGGACGGGTTGGCGGTGCTGCGCCGGCTCGCCGCCGAGGCGACGAGTTGGCTCGCCCCCGGCGGGCACCTGGTGGTGGAGGTCGGCAAGTCGCAGGTCGACCTGCTCGCTTCGGTGCTGGCGGAGGCGGGGCTGCTGCCGTCGACGTGGCGTGACGAGTCCCTGGCGGCCACCGCCATGACGGCCCGACGGCCGGTCGGCATGGCGGGGCAGGGGAGCGAGAACTAGCCTCACGACTCGTACGCCATGACGTGACACCAGTGACACGCGGAGTATTCCGATCGAAACGGGTGGGAGGCGGTTGACCGGTGGCTGACACAACTGTGGTCGTGGGCATCGACAACGGCGGTACGAGCAACAACGCCACGGTGCTCACGCTCGATGGACGCTTCCTGGTCGACCAGCTCGTGGAGACCCCCAGCGAGGTACGCGCCGGTCCGCAGGCCGCTGTCGAGGCGATGGCCCGCTCCCTCGACGGTGTCCTGGCCCTGACCGGGCTGTCCCGCGACCAGGTGAGCGCCGTCGGGCTGGACACGCCCGGTCCGGCCAGCGCCACCGGGGTGATCTCGTCGAAGGGGTCGACGAACTTCTCCCAGCCGGCCTGGCGCGGCCACGACATCCGGGGTGCCCTGGAACGTCGGCTCGGGCTGCCGGTGATCTATCACAACGACGGCAACGCCGCCGCGCTCTACGCCCATCACGTCCACTTCGGAGTCGACGCGATGCACCGGTCGTCGGTGTCGGCGATCGTCGGCACCGGGCTGGGCGGTGGGCTGGTCGAGTACGGACGGGTGATCGCCGGCGCGGCGGGGATGGCCGGTGAGCTGGGGCACGTGCACGTCCCGCTGACCGACGTGCTCGCACCGGGGCAGCCGGTGCCGGTCTGCGCCTGCGGCTTCGCCGGGGACGTGGAATCCGTCGCCTCGCTGACCGCGATCGAGCGCAACCTGCTGCCGTACTGGCTCACCCGGTTTCCGGACCATCCGCTGGCCGGTGAGCCGCCGGCCCGGGCGGCGAAGCTGGTGCGCGGCTACGGCGAGCGGGGCGACGAGATGGCCCGGGAGATCTTCGCCCAGCAGGCCCGAGCCCTCGGGGCGTTGTTCACCATCGCGGCCAACTTCACCGATCCGCACGCCTACTTCGTGGGCGGTGGGGTGGTGGAGACCGTCCCCGAGTTCCGTGACTGGTTCCTGGCGACCGTACGCGAGCACACCGTGCTGCGGGACGAGCAGGCCGCGTCGGCCACCTTCGCGCTGGTGCCGGAGCGGGACATGGCCGGCGCTCGGGGTGCCGCCCTCGCCGCCCTGGCGGCGGCCCGTGAACTGCCGGTGCCGCCGCCGCTTGTCGGCCACTGATCGCTCGGGTGGGCTGACCGGGCCGGTGGTGCCCTTACCGGCCCGGTCAGCGGCTCATGGGTTCACCCGTGGATCAGCGCAGCGGCGGTGCCTCGGCGAAGGCGGTCCAGGCCGACGGCGCGAAGAGCAGCAGCGGGCCGTCCGGGTCCTTGGAGTCGCGTACCGCCACCGTGCCGGGTACGACCGCCACCTCCACGCAGGCGCCCTCGTCGCCGCTGTGGCTGCTCTTGCGCCATCCGGCCACCGCCGGGGTGGCGTTGGTCGTCGGTGTCATCGTCTACCGTCCCTTCAGGATCTTGATCAATGCGTCGCGGCTGGCCGACGGGCTGAGCGCGACAGTCCGCAGATGTTCCATGATCTTGGTGCAGGTTCGCAGGTCGCCGGGCCGGTCGAGGACCATCTGCCCGGCGACCGTCTCCACCGAGGCGATGATCGGGTCCTCCGGGTCGGCGAATTCGAGGATGTGCAGCGAGCCCCGCGTGCCCCGGTGGTAACCGGCGGCCAACGGGATCAGCTGCACGGTGATGTTCGGCAGCTCGCTCATCTTGAGCAGGTGCCGCAGTTGGCCCTGCATCGCGGCCTCGTCGCCGACCGGGCGCAGGAGCGCGGCCTCGTCGAGGATCGCGTCGAAGATCGGTGGGTCGTCACCGGTGAGTCGTTGCTGGCGGTCCAGTCGCAGGTGGACCCGCTCCTCGACGTCGTTGTCGCTGAGCGTGTGCGGGCCGCCCCGCATCACGCCCCGGATGTAGTCGGCGGTCTGCAACAACCCCGGCACCACCGACGGTTCGAAGTTGGCGATGCCGGTGGCCTCGGCCTCCAACGCGATGAAGTCGATGGTGCGTCGGTCGAGCAGGTACGAATAGGACACCCACCAGCCGGGCTTGCGCGCGTCCTTGGCCAACGCGACAGCCGCCGCGACGTCGTCCGCTCCCACCCCGTAGAGGGTGAGCAGCGCGCGTACGGTCGCCGGGCTGACAAGCGTCTGCGCGTTCTCGTAGCGGGACAGCGTGCTGCGGGTGCTGTTGATCTCGTCGGCTGCGGCCTCCAGGGTGAGGCCGGCGGCCTCACGGTGCTGGCGCAGGGCGATGCCGAGTCGTCGGGCGCGGGCGGTCTTCGGTGCCATGCATCGATGGTCGCATGTATTCGGGATCGTGTACATGAGAAAACGTAAGTGGGAGTTGCATTCATGGCGGTGAAGGTGTCAGGCTGTCATCACGTCCTCACCGCCGGTTGTCGTGGCGACGGTGGCGGTGAGCGACCGGAGGGGATGGGGCGCGCGGCGGTCGGGTTATTCCCCCGTACCCGGCCGCCGCGTGCCGCGCCACGAGCCTTTGAGTCGGCACCGGAGGGAGAGCGACGTGCGTAGATACTGTCCGGCAGTCTCGCGGCCGCTACGACGGGCCCGACCGGCGGTGGGCGGCGCGCGGCGATGACCCGATTCCTGGTGGTGCTGACCGACGTGCGCCCCTGCGAGGGCGGTGCTCGCAACGAGCGCATCGCTCCCGAACGTCGCCGCCAGGTGGTCGGCGCGAGCAGCCGTGAGGCGGCCGAGCGGATCGCGGGCGCATTCATGGCCCTGGGCATGGTGCGAGCCGGTCGGCAGCGCGTCAAGGTGATCGCGATCGGCCGGCGGCACGCGTTCGGCGAGCGGCAACTGGCCGGCTGACGCACCCGTCTGGTCACGTACGGTATAGGGCTTCTTGACCGATTGCGCCCGCCTTACGGTCTCGTGGGGTATCGACTTCCCGATCTCGCCACGCACAGTAAGGTCATCCGGGAGAGCGCCAGCAGTGCGTCCCGGAAAGGTGACCGCAGTGACCACCCCAGGCAAGACCCGCGTGGCGATCGTCTTCGGCGGCCGCAGCCCGGAACATGGCATCTCCTGTGTGAGCGCCGGCAGCGTGCTCGGTGCGCTCGACCCCGACGAGTTCGAGGTGGTGCCGGTCGGCATCACCCGCGCGGGTCAGTGGGTGCTGACCAGCGGCGACCCGACCGAGTTGGCGATCAACTCGCGCCGGCTGCCGGAGATCACCGCCGAGTCGGGGGCCGACATCGTGCTGCGAGCCGACCCGACCGGCAGCGGCCTGCTGGTGCTCGACCCCACCGAAGGGCCTCGGGCACTTGCCAACGTGGACGTGGTCTTCCCGGTGCTGCACGGCGCCTACGGCGAGGACGGCACCATCCAGGGCATGCTGGAGATGGCGGGCATCCCGTACGTGGGGGCGAAGGTGTTCGCCTCGGCCGCCGCCATGGACAAGGAATTCACCAAGAAGATCTGTGCCGCCGAGGGCATCCCGATCGGCCCGTACGCCGTGCTGCGTAGTGGCATGACGTTGAGCGAGGAGGACAAGCAGCGCCTCGGCCTGCCGGTCTTCGTCAAGCCCTCGCGGGCCGGATCGTCGTTCGGTGTCAGCAAGGTCAGCGACTGGGCCGACCTGGAGGCCGCGATCGCCATCGCCCGGGAGATCGACAGCAAGGTGCTGGTCGAGGGCGCGATCATCGGCCGGGAGATCGAGTGCGGCGTGCTGGAAGGCGAGGCCGGCGGCACGCCCGAGGCGTCCGTGCTGGCCGAGGTGCGGGTGGTCGGCGACTACGACTTCTACGACTTCGAGGCCAAGTACATCGACGCGGAGTCGGCCTGCGAGTACGACGTCCCGGCCGACCTGCCCGAGCGGGTCGCCCGGCAGGTGCGTGATTACGCCGTACGGGCCTTCACCGCGCTGGACTGCGCCGGACTGGCCCGGGCCGACTTCTTCGTCACCTCGGAACTGGACGTCTACCTCAACGAGATCAACACGATGCCGGGCTTCACCCCGACGTCGATGTTTCCCCGGATGTGGGCGGCCTCCGGGCTGGAGTACCCGAAGCTTGTCGACCGGCTCATCCGTACCGCCCTGACCCGGGGCACCGGCCAGTACTGATCGGCCTGGCCCGGCCGACGCCGACCGCGGGCGGCCGGGTCAGGAGGTGCAACCGGACGGGACCGGGCCCGCCGAGGGGACCGAGGCGACGACCGTGGTGGCGATCGGGGCGGCCCACTGCAACGCCTCGCCGTAGAAGTGCGGCACCCGTACGGTCACCGCGGTCTCCCGGTCGAGCGTGGTCAGCACCGTGGCGTCCGCCTCCTCCACCCCGTGCCAGCACACCGCGTTGACCAGGTAGATGTGGTCGGTGGGTGCCACCTCGGGCTCGGACCCGCCGCAGGCCACCGTCAGGGCCGGATCGCCGTACGCGGCGTTCTGCTCCGGCCCGGCGCTCACCGGCCGCTGCGGCAGGTCGCGGATCGAGGCGGGCAGCTGCGACAGCAGGGCGCGGCAGACGGTCGCCGGCCGCTCGGCCAGCGCCGGGGCGGCCATCTCGACCGGCGCGGTGGACTGCGGCCGAGGCGCGCTCGGCGAGGGCTCCGGCGTGGCGGTCGAGCCGTCCGGGGCGAGATTGACGAAGGCCAGGGTGCCTACCAGGAGAGCCACCGGCAGCGCCACGGCCGTGGCGACCAGCGCGGCGGTGCGGCTGGTCCGGTCGGCTGCCGGTGCGGCGTCCTTCGCACGCCGGGTCTCGCCGGGGGATTCGGAAATCCTGGACACTTACAACCGCACCACCGAACACGTGAGTGTGCGGGTGATGCCGGGCACCATCTGCACGTTGCTGACGATAAGTTTGCCGAGCTCGTCGACGGTGTTCGCCTCGGTGAGCACGACCACGTCGTACGGCCCGGTCACCGCGTCGACCCGGACCACGCCGGGGAGATCCGCGATGAGACCGGCCACGTCACGCGCCCGGCCGACCTCTGTCTGGATGAGGATGTACGCCTGTACCACGACTCGACCTCCCTCCGTCGCCGCCTGCCAGACGGCCTGAAGGGAGAAAGTACCTTACGGACCAGGTGTGATCCCTATCGGTGGTCAAGGAGAAGCGGTGAGCGAGCGGGGCGACAGCGGCGCTGTGGACGTCGCACAGGTCGGGGAGTTCGGCCTGATCGACCGGGTCACCGCCCGGTTGTCGTACGGATCGACGGTGCTGCTCGGCCCCGGCGACGACGCGGCG
Organism: Verrucosispora sp. ts21; assembly: GCF_002879555.1. Taxonomy (NCBI): domain Bacteria; kingdom Bacillati; phylum Actinomycetota; class Actinomycetes; order Micromonosporales; family Micromonosporaceae; genus Micromonospora; species Verrucosispora sp. ts21. The sequence goes on from NZ_PNOZ01000074.1 coordinate 19,047, forward strand.
GTGGTCACCGCGCCGGACGCCCGGGTGGTCGCCTCGACCGACGTTCTGGTGGACGGGCGGCACTTCCGCCGGGACTGGGCCGGGGCGCACGACATCGGCCGCCGGGCGGCGGCGGCGAACCTCGCCGACGTGGCGGCCATGGGCGCCGAGCCGACGGCCCTGCTGGTGGCGCTCTGCGTGCCGGCCGACGTGGATACCGGCTGGGTCGAGCAGCTCGCCGACGGGCTCGGTGCCGAGGCGGCGAGCGTGGGCGCCAGCGTGGTCGGCGGCGACATGTCGGCCAGCCCCACCCTGACCATCGCGGTCACCGCCCTGGGCGACCTGGCCGGCCGGTCGCCGGTCACCCGGTCCGGTGCCCGATCGGGCGACCTGGTGGCCCTGGCCGGGCGTACCGGTTACGCGGCGGCCGGGTTCACCGTGCTGTCCCGCGGCTTCCGGACGCCCCGGCTGCTGGTCGAGGCGTACCGGCGGCCGGAGGTGCCCTACGCGGCTGGTCCGGCGGCCGCCCGGCTCGGCGCCACCGCCATGATCGATGTCTCGGACGGGTTGCTCGCCGACCTGGGACACGTGGCGAAGGCCAGCGGGGTCGCCGTCGACCTGCGCCGGGACGCCTTCGAGGTGCCGCCGCAGATGCGGGACGCGGCGCAGGCGCTCGGTGTCGACCCGTACGCCTGGCTGCTGGCCGGTGGCGACGACCATGCGCTGGTCGCGACCTTCCCGTCCGCGACGGTGCTGCCTGACGGGTGGCGCGAGATCGGCCGGGTCGCCGAGGGCCGGGGCGTGACGGTGGACGGCGCGCCGTTCGACGGCCCGAGTGGCTGGGACCATTTTCGCTGAGTGAGTGATCGGTCACTGCCGAACGCTGTCCGCCCAGGTCGGCGGCGGTGACGGGCCGCTTCGGTCGTACGCTTCACCGGTGCAGGAAATCGAGATTCACGTGGTGCCGTTCGACTCTCCGGTGGCGCAGCAGCTGATCACCTCCGCGCTTGCCGACCTCGGCGCCCGGTACGGCGGTGACGGCGACGAGACGCCTGTCGACGCGCGCGAGTTCACCCCGCCGCACGGCACCTTCCTCGTCGCCCACCTCGACGGGCAGCCGGTCGGCTGCGGCGGCTGGCGCAGCCACGGCAGCGACGGCGAGACCGCCGAGTTGAAGCGGATGTACACCGCGCCGCAGGCCCGTGGCCGCGGCGTGGCCCGTACGGTGCTCGCGGCCATCGAACGCTCCGCCCGCGAGCAGGGCCGCAAGCGGCTCATCCTGGAGTGCGGCGACCGGCAGCCCGAGGCGATCGCGATGTACACCTCGGCCGGCTACGAGCGCATCCCCAACTTCGGCTACTACGCCGACGAGCCCGGCTGCCTCTCCTTCGGCCGCACCCTCTGAGGTGAAAGGAAGGGCACCTTCTTAACGCCTGCGGTAGAGGAAGGGCCCCCTGTTAACAGCCGCTCCGACTGACGGAGATGCGGACACGACGATGCCGGCGGGCCACCGAGGGCCCGCCGGCATCAACAGATCGTGGGTGCTACCGCGTCAGGCGCGGGTGACCTTGCCCGCCTTGATGCAGGACGTGCAGACCTTGAGCTTCTTGGTCGTGCCGCCACCGGCCGGGGTACGCACCGACTGGATGTTCGGGTTCCAGCGGCGGTTGGTCCGCCGGTGCGAGTGGGACACGTTGTGGCCGAAGCCCGGTCCCTTGCCACAGACGTCGCACACGCTAGCCACGGGATACTCCTGGGATTGAAACGTTCATGAGGTCGCCGCCAGGCGCAGCCCGGGCAACCTGGCCAGGTTACCCGATGGTGGAAGGCCCCGCCCAACCGGGCTCGGCATCGGCGGTCACGCCTCGCTGCGACGGTCACCGCCGCCAGGCAGGGGCGGGGAAACGGACGACGCCCGGCCTCGCGGCGCCTGCCGGACACGCCCGGCCTTGCGGCGACTGTCAGCGTACGCCAGTAGGCTTCCCAGCGTGCTGGACACCCTCGATGCCGCCGCCGTGCGCCGCTGGTGCGCCAGCGGGCTGGCCGCGTTGCAGCGGCACCAGGGGGAGATCGACGATCTCAACGTCTATCCGGTGCCCGACGGCGACACCGGCACCAACCTGGTGCTGACGCTCACCTCGGCGCAGCAGGCGCTGGCGATGGACCTCGACACCGTCGCCGACGGCGCCGCGACCCCGCACGGGCACGCGCTGCGGCTGATGGCCCGGGGGGCGTTGCTCGGCGCCCGGGGCAACTCCGGCGTCATCCTGTCGCAGATCCTGCGCGGCTTCGCCGACGCGCTGGCCACCACCCCGACGGTCGGGGGTCCGGAGTTGGCCGCCGCGCTGCGTGCCGCGACCAGCGCGGCCTATGCGGCGGTGGCCCGCCCGGTGGAGGGCACCGTGCTGACCGTCGTCGCCGCCGCCGCCGGCGCGGCCGAGCAGGCCGACAGCGAGCAGTTGCCGGTCGTCGCCCGGGAGGCGGCCGGAGCCGCGGCGCAGGCGCTGGCCCGTACCCCCGAGCAGTTGCCGGCGCTGGCCCGCGCCGGCGTGGTCGACGCCGGTGGGCGGGGGCTGTGCCTGCTGCTGGACGCCCTGGTCGAGGTGATCACCGGGGAGAGCCCGGAGCGACCCGGGCCGGCACCCACCGCCGCTCGCAGCGTGCCGCCGCCGGCCACCGCCGCCCGGGAGACCGGTTCCCCGGAGTACGCCTACGAGGTGCAGTTCCTGCTCGACGCCGAGCCCGAGGCGGTGGCCCGGCTGCGCGACACGCTTGACGCCCTCGGTGACTCCCTGGTGGTGGTCGGCGACGAGGACACCTGGCAGGTCCACGTGCACGTCAACGACGTCGGGGCGGCGATCGAGGCGGGTGTGGTGGCCGGCCGCCCGTACCAGATCTCGGTGACCCGCTTCGCCGACCAGCGCCCACCCGCCCCCGCACCGGTGTCCGACGGCCGGGCCGCCGTGGTGGTCGCCGCCGGTGCCGGGATCGCCGAGCTGTTCGCCGGGGAAGGCGCGGTCGTGGTGCCCGGCAACCCCTCCACGGGGGAACTGCTGGAGGCGGTGCTCGGCACCGGGGCGGCCCAGGTGGTGGTGCTGCCCAACGACCCGGACGCGCAGGCGGTGGCGAACCAGGTCGCCGAGGAGGCGCACCGGGCGGGCGTCAAGGTCAGCGTGGTGCCCACCCGGTCACCGGTGCAGGCGTTGGCCGCCCTCGCCGTACGCGATCCACGCCGCCACTTCGAGGACGACGTGATCGCGATGGCCGAGGCCGCCGGGGCCTGCCGGTACGCCGAGGTGTGCCACGCCGGGCGCGATGCGCTCACGGTCGCCGGCCCCTGCCGCACCGGCGACGTGCTCGCCCTGGTCGAGGGGGAGGTGCACCTGATCGGCACCGATCTGATCGACACCTGCGTCGCCCTGGTCGACGGCATGCTCGGTGGCGGCGGTGAGATGGTCACCCTGCTCGTCGGCGCGGACGCGCCGGACGGGCTGACCGACGCGGTGTGCACGCACATCACCCGACGGTGGCCGTTCGTCGAGGTGCAGACGTATCCGGGCGGGCAGCCACGCTATCCGTTGCTGGTGGGTGTCGAATGACCGCAGAGGCGTCGACCATGGACACGCCGCTGAAGAAGCTGGTCGGCGAGAAGACCGCGAAGGCCCTCGCCGGCCACCTCGACCTGCACACCGCCGGTGACCTGATCTACCACTTCCCGCGCCGCTACGACGAGCGTGGCGAACACACCGACATCAAGGCGCTCGACGTCGGCGAGCAGGTCACAGTGCTGGCCCAGGTGCAGCGCACCGCCGTACGCCCGATGCGGCAGCGCCGGGGCAACCTGCTGGAGGTCACCGTCGGTGACGGCTCCGGCGGCACCCTCACCCTCACCTTCTTCGGCAACCAGGCGTGGCGCGAACGGGAACTGCGGCCCGGCCGGTGGGGACTGTTCGCCGGCAAGGTCACCGACTTCCGGGGCAAACGGCAGCTCAACGGGCCGGAGTACGTCCTGCTCGGCGACCAGACCGACGGCGAGGCGGCGGCCACCGAACAGATCGAGGAGTTCGCCGGGGCACTCATCCCGGTCTACCCGGCTGCCGCGGCCGTACCGACCTGGGTGATCGCCCGCTGCGTCCGGGTGGTGCTGGACACCGTGGCACCGCCGGAGGATCCGCTGCCCGCGGGCGTACGGGCCAGCCGGAACCTGGTCGGGCTGGGCGGCGCGCTGCGGGAGATCCACCGGCCGTCCAGCCGCGAGGAGCTGTACCGGGCCCGTCGGCGGTTGAAGTGGGACGAGGCGTTCGCCGTGCAGCTGACCCTGGTCCGGCGTAAGCACCAGGCCGCCGCCTCACCCGCACGGGCCCGGCCGGCGCGTCCGGGTGGCCTGCTCGACGCCTTCGACGCCCGGCTGCCGTACGAGCTGACCGGTGGTCAGCGCGACGTGGGGGCGGAGATCGCCGCCGACCTGGCCCGCGAGCATCCGATGCACCGGCTGTTGCAGGGCGAGGTCGGCTCCGGCAAGACCGTGGTGGCACTGCGCGCCATGCTCCAGGTGGTCGACGCGGGCGGGCAGGCCGCGCTGCTCGCCCCGACCGAGGTGCTCGCCGCCCAGCACTACCGGGGCATGCTCGACCTGCTCGGCCCGCTCGCCCAAGCCGGTGAGCTGGGCGCCGCCGAGCACGCCACCCGGGTCGAGCTGGTCACCGGCTCACTCGGCGCGGCGGCCCGACGGCGCGCGCTGGCCGAGGTCGCCAGCGGTGCCGCCGGCATCGTGCTGGGCACCCACGCCCTGCTGTACGAGGGCGTCGACTTCGCCGACCTCGGTCTGGTGGTGGTCGACGAGCAGCACCGGTTCGGGGTGGAGCAGCGCGACGCGTTGCGGGCCAAGGCGGAAAAGCCCCCGCACGTGCTGGTCATGACCGCCACGCCGATCCCTCGGACGGTCGCCATGACGGTCTACGGCGACCTGGAGATCTCCACCCTCTCCCAGCTGCCCCGGGGTCGGTCACCGATCGCCTCGCACGTGGTGCCGGCCGCCGAGAAACCGGCCTTCCTGGACCGGGCCTGGCGTCGGTTGCGCGAGGAGGTCGCCAACGGCCATCAGGCGTACGTGGTCTGCCCGCGCATCGGTGACTCCACGGCCGGTGCCGAGGAGGAACCACCGGCGGTGGACGACACCGGTCGACGCCCGCCCCTGGCGGTGACCGAGGTCGCGCCGTTGCTGGCCGAAGGACCCCTGCACGGGCTGCGCATCGGCGTGCTGCACGGCCGGCTGCCCGCCGACGAGAAGGACGCGGTGATGCGCTCCTTCGCCGGCGGTGAGCTGGACGTGCTGGTGGCCACCACGGTGGTCGAGGTCGGTGTGGACGTACCCAACGCGACGATGATGGTGGTGCTGGACGCCGACCGGTTCGGCGTCTCCCAGCTGCACCAGCTGCGCGGCCGGGTGGGCCGGGGCAGTGCCCCCGGGCTCTGCCTGCTGGTCACCGAGGCGACCGAGGGCACCAGCGCCCGGGAGCGGTTGGACGCCGTCGCCTCCACCACTGACGGCTTCAAGCTCGCCGAGCTGGATCTGGAGCAGCGGCGCGAAGGCGACGTGCTGGGTTCCGCCCAGTCCGGGCGGCGCTCCCACCTGCGGCTGTTGTCGTTGCTGCGGGACGCCGATCTGATCCGCGACGCGCGGGCGGAGGCGATCACGCTTGTCGAGGAGGACCCGGAGCTGACCCGCCAGCCGGCGCTGGCCGCCTCGGTGGCGGCCCTGGTCGACGCCGACCGCGCCGAGTACCTCGAAAAGGGCTGACCCACCCGTCTCCCGCTTGGGCGTTGTGTGATCGCACTCGATCCCGGATCGAGCGACTGCCGTCATGGGGCGGGAACGCCGAAGGCGCGTCGACCACCGGTCGACGCGCCTTCGGGTCAGGTGTTGCGGGGTGTCCTCAGTGCGGCGAGGGCACCCTCAGGGGCGGCTCAGGCGGTGAAGTGGATCCGCCGCCGCCGTGCCATGACGAACAGCACCGCGCCCACCGCCAGCAGGACGATCGCGCCTGCGGCGATGCCACCGGCCGCGACACCGGTCACCGGCAGGCCGGGCGGCTCCTCGCCACCTCCGCCACCGCCGCAGCCCTCGGGCGCGTAGACGACCTCCAGCTCCAGCTCCAGCTCCGGCAGGGAGACCAGCGCGGCCTCGTCGTCGCCGGCCGGGAAGGTGACGGACTCCGACGAGCCCGGCTTGACCGTACGGCTCTCGGTCTTGTCGCCGTAGGTGAAGTCCACCTTGACCGGCTGGGCGCCCTCAGGGTTCGACGCGGTCAGCGCGAAGGTCTCACAGGTGGCGTCGGCGGTGATCGTCGGCAGCGGGCAGTCCTCCGGGTGCTCCCACTCGTAGCTGCCGTTGTCGATCACCTCGCCGTCGACCAGCACCTCGATCGCGCCGGCGTGCTCGGCCGGCACCACGGTCTCGTTGTTCGCCTTGCCCGGCTCGACGGTGACCTTCTCGGAGAAGCCGTTCTCGCCCCGGACCTCGAACTCGACCGGGTACTTGGAGATCGAGCCGTCGTTGCTCAGCGAAACGGTGACGGTGCCGTCGCAGGCGGAGGTGAAGGTGGCCGCCGGAGTGGTGCAGTTCTTGTCACCGCCGTTGTACCAGCCCTGCGGGCCGGTCGAGCGGTTGCCGGGAGCACCCCGGTCGCCGAGCTTCTTGGAGCCGTAGCGGGGGCCGTTCTCCACAAGCGGGTCGATGACCTCGTCGACCCCACCCCAGATCAGGTCGACCTGGGTGTGGCAGTCCGGAACGTCGACCTTCAGCTCGATCTCGGTCTGGGTGCCGCCGAGGAAATCGCTGTCCGGCGTGCCGTAGACGTACTGCGGGGTGGCGAACTGCGGGCGCGGCGCGAAGTACGACACCAGGGTGAAGTACTGCTTCTCCTCGCCGCACAGCGGCAGGTCACCGGCCAGCTTCACCGTCGCGGTGCCCTCCTCGCCGTTGAACTCGTGGCTGTACTTGGCGTCGCCGGCGTCGACGCACTTCGGTGCCGGCGCGCACGCGCCGTCGGCGCCGAGCTCGATCGTCTTGTGGTCCTTCGACGTCGGAGGCTTCTTGCGCTGCGAGTCGCCCTTCTGGAACCAGGCGGCCTCCACAGTCAGCGTGGCGCGCTGGGCGTCGCCGGGGACCCGCTGAACCCCCTGGACCTGGCCGGCCTTCGGAATCGGCGTGCCCTTGAGCTCGGCGGTGCCGTCGGTACCCTCAGCTACGAGCAGGACCGGGGTCGCCGGATCGGCCGTGACACTGGTGATGGTGGCGGTCTTGTGGCGCTCGCTGTTGACCACGGTCCACGTGATCACCCGCTCGCCGGTGAGTCGGTCACAGTCGACGGTGCCGGTGATCGTGGTGTGGTGGGCGCTGGCCGGAGTGGCCGCCACCACCGCTGCACCGGTCGAGCCGATGATGGCGGCTGCCAGGACAGCCAGCGGTCGCCGTAGCGACAGCTTGGGTCGGAACACGCGTACTCCCGGGGTGAAGAAGCGTCAGGGGCGGCGCGGGAGGAACGGACGGCGTCGGCGGAGCTGTGCCGCGCCGGAGAGGATGCCTCCCGTGCGGTGATCCGGCATCGATGAGCCGGTTATCGGGCAGACCCTAGCGAGATCGTCGATATCGAGACAGCCCTCAGCGATCACTAAGGATGATGTGATGAACATGAAATGCTTGATCTACGTAGAGTGATTTGCCGGGGGCGGTCTGCATCGCGTGCGATCGATCTGAGCGACTTCAGGCGGTGTGGTTCGTTGCGGGGGTCACCCGGGGGTCGCGTAGCGTCGGCGCCATGAGCAGAAGCAGGCTCGACGGCGTGCGCGGGTGTGGGGGCGGCCCCCGAGGCATGGTCGGGAGGCGGCGATGACCCGGATCGTGGCCGGCAGCCTCGGTGGCCGGCGCATCGCCGTACCGCCGGGTTCCGGCACTCGACCCACCGCCGATCGCGTACGCGAGGCGCTCTTCAGTTCGGTGCAGGCGGAGTTCGACCTGGTCGGGGCGCGCTTCGCCGACCTGTACGCGGGCTCGGGCGCGGTCGGCCTCGAAGCGTTGTCCCGGGGGGCCGGGCATGTGCTGCTTGTCGAATCCGACGCCCGGGCGGCCCGGGTGATCCGGGAGAACATGGCCATCCTGCGGGCGGCACCCGCCGCTCGGCTGGTCACCGGGAAGGTCAGCACCGTGCTGGCGGCCGGCCCGGACGGCGGCGAACCGTACGACGTCGTCTTCGCCGACCCGCCGTACTCGCTGTCGGACGACGGGGTGCGTGCCATGCTCACCGCGTTGGTCGACGGTGGCTGGTTGGCCCCGGACGCGATGGTGGTGGTGGAGCGCTCCACCCGCAGCGGGCCGGTCGACTGGGTGGAGGGGATCACTGGCCAGCGCAGTCGTCGGTACGGCGAGACCACGCTTTGGTACGGTCGCCGATCATGAGACGTGCGGTGTGCCCCGGCTCGTTCGATCCGGTCACCAACGGTCACCTCGACATCGTCGGCCGGGCCAGCCGGCTGTTCGACGAGGTGATCGTCGGCGTACTGATCAACCAGTCGAAGACCGGACTGTTCACCGTCGAGGAGCGGATAGCCATGCTCCGCGAGGTGACCGCCTCCTACGACAACGTCCGGGTGGAGTCCTTCCGCGGGCTGTTGGTGGACTTCTGCCGAGCCCAGCAGGCAAGTGTGCTGATCAAGGGAATCCGAGCGGTAAGCGACTTCGACTACGAGTTGCAGATGGCGCAGATGAACATCGGCCTGGCCGGCGTCGAGACCCTGTTCATGCCCACCAACCCGCTCTACTCCTTCCTCTCCTCAAGCCTCGTCAAGGACGTGGCCAAATGGGGCGGCGACGTAACCCCCCACGTCCCCGACATAGTCCGCGAAGGTGCTGCACCGGGGCGGCACCGCAAAGCACCTGTTCAGACGAGTCACATAGACGTT
>NZ_PNOZ01000075.1:0-27509 GCF_002879555.1 Verrucosispora sp. ts21
GGGAGGGAGGGAGGGGACGGGGGTGGGGCTGTTAGGTGCGGGTCCAGCGTTGGTTGGGGGCGGTGTGGCAGGTCCAGACGATCACGGGGGTGCCGTTGGCGGTGCCGTTGTTGTTGACGTCCAGGCAGAGGTTGGGGGAGCGGACGTTGCTGATGGTGCCGTTGCTGTTGAACGTCCACTGTTGGTTGGTGCCACCGTTGCAGTCCCAGATCTGTACGGGGGTGCCGGTGGTGGCGGTCGGGGAGATGTCCAGGCACTTGCCGAGCACCTGAAGCGCCTGACCGTTCTGAGTGAAGCTCTGGTTGCTGGCGGTGTGGCAGTCCCAGATCAGCGTGGCGGTGCCGTTGGCGGTGCCGCTGTTGTTGACGTCCAGGCAGCGGCCGGACGATTCGCTGCGCAGCCGGAAGGTGGGCGGCGGGGGCGGGGGAGTGGTGGTGCCGCCACCGCTGACCCGGTAGACCACGGTGCCGTGCGCCGGCACGCTGGCCGAGATCGTTCCGGTGCTCGTCGAGGTGGTGTTGGTCCAGGCGTCGCGCAGGGTGAACGAGTTGCCGGACTTGCCGATCGCCGCCGCCGTGGTGGAGACGGTGGTGGTGGAGTTGCCCTGGTTGAACAGGGCGACCGCGACGTCGCCGTTGGCCAGCCGCTTGGCCAGCACCCGGCGGATGCCGTCGTTGGAGACCTGCACTGCCTGCAGCGCCAGGGAATCCTGGTTGATGGCGACGAGGTTCTGGTTGCGCAGGATGTCCAGCGTGGCGGCGCTGGCGTTACGGATGTCGTTGCCGGCGATCAGCGGCGCCGCCATGATCGCCCAGAGGGCGAAGTGGCTGCGCATCTCGGTGTCGGTCATGCCGCCGTTGCCGACCACGAGCATGTCCGGGTCGTTGAACGAGCCCGGTGAGGCGTACGAGGCGATGGGCACGTTGACGTTGACGATGTTCTGGATGCCCATCGGGTAGCCGTTGGTCTGGCCGGTGTTCCACGCGTTGGTGATGTCCTCGGTGGTCCGCCACATGTTGGCGATGTCGCCCCAGTTGCGCTGGGGGCCGGTCTTCTCGTGGATGCTGTTCGGGTTGATGCTGTAGACGATGGGCCGACCGGTGGCCGCGAGGGCGTCACGCATCAGCGAGAACCCGGCGATCTGGTCGTTGATGGTGCCCCACGGTGAGCACCAGTCGTACTTGAGGAAGTCCACGCCCCAGGCGGCGAACTGTCGGGCGTCCTGGTATTCGTGTCCGAGGCTGCCGGTGGAACCGGGCCAGGCGCCGAAGTACTGGGCGCAGGTCTTCTCCCGGGGCACCTGGTAGAGGCCGAAGAGCAGACCTCGGGAGTGCAGGTAGTCGCCGAGGGCCTTCATGCCGCTGGGGAAGCGACCGGCGTGGGCCTGGAGGTTTCCCTGCGCGTCGCGGTTCGGGTCGAACCAGCAGTCGTCGACGACGACGTACTTGTAGCCGAGGTCGCGCATGCCGGTGTTGACGATCGCGTCGGCCATCTGCCGGATCAGCGTCTCGTTGATGTTGCAGCCGAAGGTGTTCCAGGTGTTCCACCCCATCGGTGGGGTGCGGGCCACGCCGTTGTTCAGCGCCTGTGCGGGTTTCGGTGAGTGGAGTCCGTCGACGATGACCGTGGTGAGCGTCAGTACCAGAACGCTCAGGACGGCCAACCATCGTGGTCGTGCACGCATTCGATCCTCCTCGGGACAGGGACGGTGAGTGGTAGTCATCGATGACCGACCGGTGAGTTGTCGGGCAGCCCAGGTGGTTCGTCGAGCGGGCGCGGGCAGCGTCGTCTGCTCGCGGTCAGATGGACGGAGTACCGCCGGCCGTGGCAGGGACGCCGTCGCCCACGGCCCGCCCGAGGATCGCGTCGGCCGTCACGTGGTCGCGTTACGACGTGGGCGGTGTGACGGTGGCGGTTCTCCCGGACACGGGCGCTCCGATGTCAGGGATGTTATCGCTGCCATCTGGTTCTGTAAATCGGCGTCGATGGATGCCAAGCGGACTTCTCGACCTGATCGGGAGCAGTTGCCCAGTCCTGCTGGTGCTGATTTCGCACGTGGAAACGATTCAGTTGGCGATCGGCTCCAGTACGGCCTCGCGTCGGCACGGATGTCGACGAGGGCGGTGGAGTCGCCCCTGTGGAATCGACGGATGTTAACGCTCATGTGTCGAATCGAGGCGCCTTCGCGGGTGGCCCGGAGGCCTTTGTGGATGGCATCGATCGATCACCCGGCAAGCCCGGGCCGACGGCTGTAGTCGTTACAGTGGCCGGCGGGCTCCGGTGCTGACGCGGCCGCTGCGGGCGGAGCCGCCGGAGCGGTCGCGGGCAGCCGACGGCCGTGCGTCGCCCGCGCCGACCGGGTGCGACATCGGATACCGCTTGCGCATCCCGGCATCTGGCGCAGGATGGGCCGGGTACGCGGTGTCGCGCCGATCGTTGCGGGTGGTCGGACGGGTCGCCGCACTCCGTTACGGAGCTGTTGCCGGCCGGTGTCTTGACGACGCCGGATGTGAGCGTTAACACTGAGGTCCGTCATCGGCCGGAGGTGAGCATGAGCGGTGTGGGCGAAGTCGGCGACCGGTATGTCGTCGGAGTCGACTACGGGACCCTGTCCGGGCGGGCCCTGGTGGTCCGCGTACGCGACGGTGCCGAACTGGGTACGGCGGTGCACGAGTACCGCAACGCCGTCATCGAGTCCGCACTGCCCGACGGCGGCCCGTCCCTGCCACCGGACTGGGCGTTGCAGGACCCGCAGGACTACCGCGACGTGCTGCGTCACGCCGTGCCGGCGGCCGTCGCCGCCGCCGGAGTGGACCCGCGTGACGTCGTCGGCATCGGCATCGACTTCACCGCCTGCACGATCCTGCCGACGCTCGCCGACGGCACTCCACTGTGCGAGGTGCCGGAGCTGCGGCAGCGGCCGCACGCCTGGGTGAAGCTCTGGAAGCACCACGCGGCCCAGCCGCACGCCGACCGGATCAACGCCCTTGCCCACGAACGCGGCGAGCCGTGGATCGGCCGCTACGGCGGCAAGATCTCCGCCGAGTGGCAGTTCGCCAAGGGGCTGCAACTGCTGGAGGAGGACCCGGAGGTCTACCAGCGGGCCGACCGGTTCATCGAGGCCGCCGACTGGATCGTCTGGCAGTTGTGCGGCGTCGAGACCCGCAACGTCTGCACGGCCGGTTACAAGGGCATCATGCAGGACGGCAAGTACCCGTCGACGGATTACCTGACCGCCCTCAACCCCGACTTCGGCGACTTCGTGACCAAGCTCGACGGTCCGCTGCTGCCGCTGGCCGACAAGGCCGGCGAGCTGACCGCGCAGGCCGCCGCCTGGACCGGCCTGCCGCAGGGCATCGCGGTGGCCGTCGGCAACGTCGACGCGCACGTCACCGCCGCCTCCGCGCAGGCCCTCGCACCGGGCCGACTTGTCGCAATCATGGGCACCTCCACCTGCCACGTGGTCAATGGCGCCCAGCCGGCCGAGGTGGCCGGGATGTGCGGCGTCGTCGAGGGCGGCATCAGCGCCGGGGCCTGGGGCTACGAGGCCGGTCAGAGCGGGGTCGGCGACATCTTCGGCTGGTTCGTCAAGCACGCCGCCCCGGCGGAGGTGGCCTCGCACGAGCGGCTCACCGAGCTCGCCGCCGCCCAGCCGGTCGGCGCCCACGGTCTGGTCGCGCTGGACTGGTGGAACGGCAACCGGTCGTTGCTTGTCAACCACGACCTCAGTGGAATGATCGTCGGCCTGACCCTGGCCACCCGTCCGGAGGACGTCTACCGGGCGTTGCTGGAGGCGACGGCGTACGGCACCCGCATGATCATCGAGGCGTTCGTCGAGGCGGGAGTGCCGGTCAACGACCTGGTGATCGCCGGCGGGCTCACCTCGAACAAGCTGCTGATGCAGATCTACGCCGACGTCACCAACCGGCCGTTGAGCATCATCGGCTCGGCGCAGGGCCCGGCGCTCGGCTCGGCCATCCACGCCGCGGTGGCCGCCGGCGAGTACTCCTCGATCCACGAGGCGTCGCAGGCGATGGGCCGGATCAGCGAGGCGGTCTACCGCCCCGATCCGGACCGGGTACGCGCCTACGACGCGCTCTACGCCGAGTACCGCACGCTGCACGACCACTTCGGTCGCGGCGCCAACGACGTGATGCTGCGCCTGCGGGCGATCCGGAACGCGGCCGCGGGATCGGCCGCGTCGACGAACGAGACCGCGTTGGAGGAGGTGGCATGATCGAGCGTGAGTTGCGCGAGACCGTCGCTCGGCTGCACGGCGAACTGACCCGCTACGGGCTGGTGGCCTGGACGGCCGGGAACGTCTCCGCGCGGGTACCCGGCCGGGACCTGATGATCATCAAGCCGAGCGGTGTCGACTACGACGACCTGTCCGCCGACAACATGGTGCTCTGCGACCTCGACGGCGTACCGGTCGAGGGTGACCTGTCGCCGTCGAGTGACACCGCCGCGCACGCCTACGTCTACCGGGCCATGCCCGAGGTCGGCGGCGTGGTGCACACCCACAGCACGTACGCGACCGCCTGGGCGGCTCGCGGCGAGTCGATCCCCTGCTGGCTGACCGCCCAGGCCGACGAGTTCGGCGGGGAGATCCCGGTGGGTCCGTTCGCGCTGATCGGCGGGGACGACATCGGCAAGGGGATCGTCAGCACGCTGACCGGGCACCGCTCGCCGGCCGTACTGATGCGCAACCACGGGGTCTTCACCATCGGGCGTACCGCTCGGGCCGCGGTCAAGGCCGCGGTGATGTGCGAGGACGTCGCCCGGACCGCGCACCTGGCACGGGCGCTCGGGCAGCCGGTGCCGATGGCGCAGGCGGACATCGACGCCCTCTACGACCGCTACCAGAACGTCTACGGCCAACGTCCCGCGCCGGCGACGACCACCTGACCCCGGCCGCGACCCGGCCGGGCCGCGACCGAATTCGTACCACCGTGCACAGGATCCACACCACCAGTACGCCATGCCGCCGGTCTCGGCCGACGGCGTGGAACCCGCACCCCCACCCGAGGAGATCCGATGAGAAACATGCGAATGTCCCTCGCGCCTCGGCGCGCCGTCGCGGCGCTCGCCGCCGTGCTTCTGGCCGGCGGCATGGCAGCCTGCGGCAACAGTGACACCGGAACCGACGAAGGAGGAAGCGGCGACGGCAAGATCGTCATGGGCTTCTCCCAGGTCGGTGCGGAGAGCGGCTGGCGGACGGCCAACACCAACTCCATCAAGGAGGCGGCTGCCGAGGCGGGCATCGAGCTGAAGTTCGACGACGCCCAGCAGAAGCAGGAGAACCAGATCAAGGCCATCCGCAACTACATCCAGCAGAAGGTCGACGTGATCGCCTTCTCGCCGGTCGTGGAGTCGGGCTGGGACACCGTGCTCAAGGAGGCCAAGGACGCCGGCATCCCGGTCATCCTGACCGACCGCGCCGTGGACTCGGCCGACAAGTCGCTGTACAAGACGTTCCTCGGCTCGGACTTCGTCAAGGAAGGCCGGCTGTCGGGCGAGTGGCTGGTCGAGCAGATGAAGAGCGCGACCGGCGACGTGAACATCGTCGAGCTGCAGGGCACCACCGGCTCGGCCCCGGCCAACGACCGCAAGAAGGGCTTCGGCGAGGCGATCGCCGCCGACCCCAAGTTGAAGGTCATCGCCTCCCAGTCGGGTGACTTCACCCGTGCCGGTGGCAAGCAGGTCATGGAGCAGTTCCTCAAGGCCCACCCGAAGATCGACGTGCTCTTCGCGCACAACGACGACATGGGTCTGGGTGCTCTCGAAGCCATCACCGCGGCGGGCAAGGAGCCCGGCAAGGACATCATCATCATCACCATCGACGCGGTGAAGGATGGCATGCAGGCCCTGGCCGACGGCAAGTTCAACTTCATCGCGGAGTGCAGCCCGCTGCTCGGCCCACAGCTGATGGAGCTGGCCAAGAAGGTGCACGCCGGTGAAGAGGTGCCGCCGCGGATCGAGACCGAGGAGACCACCTTCACCCAGGAGCAGGCCAAGGAGGCTCTGCCCAACCGTAAGTACTGATCGATGCCCGGGGTCGCCACACTGATCGTGGCGGCCCCGCCGCGTCGCCCACTTCCCCGACGGACCGGGCGGCCCGACACCTCCGGTGCCCACGTCCGCCCGATCGACCCCCGGGTCGGTCGGGCGGACGTCACGGGACGGCCGTATTCCCCCGAACAGAATCGAACCCAGAAGAAGGCCTGATGGGATGACGGATAGCCGTCCGGTCCTGACGATGACCGGGATCAGTAAGTCCTTTCCTGGAGTGCGCGCACTCCACAACGTCGACTTCCGGCTCTTTCCCGGCGAGGTGCACGCCCTCATGGGCGAGAACGGCGCCGGCAAGTCGACCCTGATCAAGGTGTTGACCGGGGTCTACGGCATCGACGAGGGCACCATCACGCTGGGCGACGAGCAGGTGGCCTTCTCCGGCCCGATGCAGGCGTCCGCCGCCGGCGTGAGCACGGTCTACCAGGAGGTCAACCTCTGCCCCAACCTCTCCGTGGCGGAGAACATCTTCATCGGCCGGGAGCCCCGACTCTTCGGTGCCGTCCGCTGGGGTGAGGTACGCCGTCGCGCCCGCAAACTGCTGACCCGTCTCGACCTCGACATCGACGTCACCGCGCCGGTGGCCAGCTACTCCCTGGCGGTCCAGCAGATGGTCGCCATCGCCCGCGCGATCGACGTGCAGGCGCGGGTACTGATCCTCGACGAGCCGACCTCCAGTCTGGACGCCGGTGAGGTGGCGCAGCTGTTCCGCGTCATGCGCCAGTTGCGCGACGAGGGAATCGCGATCCTCTTCGTGACCCACTTCCTCGACCAGGTCTACGGCATCGCCGACCGGATCACCGTGCTGCGCAACGGCACCCTGGTCGGTGAGTACCCGATCGCGGAGCTGCCGCAGCTCGCCCTGGTCGAGAAGATGATCGGCAAGGAACTCGACGTCCTGGAACGGCTGGAGGAGCAGCCCCGGCGGGAGCTCGCGGCCCTGGAGGGCGGCACCCCGTTCGTGGCGGTCTCCGAGCTGGGTCGCAAGGGCGCGATCGCCCCGTTCAGCCTGACCATCCACGCCGGCGAGGTGGTCGGCCTGGCCGGCCTGCTCGGCTCGGGGCGTACCGAGGCGGCGCGGTTGTTCTTCGGCGCGGACCGCGCCGACCGGGGCGAGGTCGCGGTGAACGGCAAACCGACAAGCCTGCGCAACCCGGTCCAGGCCATCGAGTACGGCATCGGGTTCTGTTCGGAGAACCGCCGCGCGGAGGGGATCATCCCCGACCTGTCCGTCCGGGAGAACATGATCCTGGCGATGCAGGCGGCCCGGGGCTGGCTCCGCCCGATCCCACGCCGACGCCAGGACGAGCTGGTCGAGCAGTACATCAAGGCGCTGAGCATCCGACCCGCCAACCCGGACGTGCCGGTGCGTAACCTGTCCGGCGGCAACCAGCAGAAGGTGCTGCTGGCCCGCTGGCTGATCACCGAGCCTCGCCTGCTCATCCTGGACGAGCCGACCCGCGGCATCGACATCGGCGCCAAGGCCGAGATCCAGAAGCTCGTCGTGCAGTTGTCCGACGGCGGCATGGCCGTGCTGTTCATCTCCGCCGAGCTGGAGGAGGTGCTGCGGCTCAGCCACAAGGTTGCGGTGATGCGCGACCGGGAGATGGTGGCGCAGCTCGACAACGACGACACTGTGGACGCCGAGCGCGTGATGCAGACCATCGCCAGCGGATCGACGAGGAAGGAGGCGAGCCAGTGAACGAGCGTCTCAGGTCGATGGCGAGCCACCGGCTGTTCTGGCCGGTGGCGGTCCTCGTGGTGATGCTGGCGGTGAACACGATCTACCGTCCCGGCTTCCTGGCCGTCGAGGTGAACAACGGGCACCTCTACGGCACCCCGATCGACATCCTCCGGTTGAGCGCCCCGCTGATCCTGGTCGGGCTGGGCATGACCCTGGTCATCTCCACCGGCGGTATCGACTTGTCGGTCGGTTCGATCTGCGCCATCAGCGGCGCCATCGCCTGTCTGCACATCAGTCAGGCACCGGACCAGAACAGCCTGGTCACCGTCTTCACCGCGTTGGCCATGGCGCTCGGCGCCGCACTCGTGCTCGGCGCGTGGAACGGTGTGCTCGTCTCCGTGATCGGCATCCAGCCGATCATCGCCACGCTGATCCTCATGGTGGCGGGCCGGGGCCTGGCCCAGCTGGTCACCGAGGGACAGATCATCACCATCAACTCGGGGCCGTACCGGGCGATCGGGCTGGGGCACCTGCTGACCCTGCCGCTGGCGATCTTCATCGCGCTGGGCGCGGCCCTGCTCGTCGCCGCGCTGACCCGCCGTACCGCCCTCGGCATGATCATCGAGTCGGTGGGTGGCAACCGCGAGGCCAGCCGGCTGGCCGGCATCCGGTCGGCCCGGATGGTCTTCCTCGTCTACGTGGTCAGCGCGGCATGTGCGGCCGTCGCCGGCTTCATGATGACCGCCAACGTCTCCAGCGCCGACGGCAACAACGCCGGCCTCTGGGTCGAGCTGGACGCGATCCTCGCGGTCGTCATCGGCGGCACGTCGCTGGCCGGTGGCCGGTTCTATCTCAGCGGCACCATCCTCGGCGCGCTGATCATCCAGACCCTCACCACGACGGTGTACGCCATGAACATCTCCCCCCAGACGGCCCTGCTGTTCAAGGCGGTGGTCGTCATCGCGGTCTGCCTCATCCAGGCACCGGAGTTCCGGGCCAAGCTCGGTCGGCGCAGGCGCGGTGGACCGGCCTCGCCGACCTCGACCCCGCAGCCGCAGAAGGAAGAGGTGACGGCGTGACCACGACCTCGCTGACCACCGGCCCGCGGTGGGCCCGACTGCCCCGGCGTCACGTGCCGGTGCTTGTCACCCTCGCCCTGCTGCTGGTCATGTACGGCATCGGCGTGTCCCAGTACCGCGCCTTCTCCAACATCCAGGTCATCTTCAACGTCTTCATCGACAACGGCTTCCTGCTCGTGGTCGCGGTCGGGATGACCTTCGTGATCCTCACCGGCGGCATCGACCTGTCGGTCGGCTCGGTGGTCGCGATGACGGCGATGGTCTCGGCCTGGTTGCTCGAATCCGGTCTGCCGGCGTTGCCGGTGCTGATCATCGCGCTGCTCATCGGGCCGACCCTCGGCTTCCTGATGGGCTGTGCGATCCACTTCTTCGACATCCAGCCGTTCATCGTGACACTCGCCGGGATGTTCTTCGCCCGGGGCATGTGCACGTTCATCAGTGACTCGTCGATCCGGATCACCGACGGCTTCTGGACCACGATGGCGCAGTACCGGATCGGCGATCCCCGCGGCAACTTCGTCTCGGTCAGCGTCCTGATCGCCTTCGCGGTCGTGCTGATCGCCGCGTACGTGCTGGCGTACACCCGCTTGGGGCGCAACGTGTACGCGATCGGCGGCAACCCGCAGTCGGCGCTGTTGATGGGCCTGCCGGTGGGCCGTACCCGGATCGCGGTCTACACGATCAGCGGGCTCTGCTCGGCGATCGGCGGGATCCTGCTGTCGTTCTACACCCTGTCCGGCGCGCCGCTGATCGCGGTGGGCATGGAACTCGACGTGATCGCGGCGGTGGTGATCGGTGGCACCGTCCTGACCGGTGGATCGGGCTACGTGTTCGGCACGGTGCTCGGTGTGCTGGTGCTCGGCGTGATCCAGACTCTGATCACCTTCGACGGCAGCCTCAACTCCTGGTGGACCAAGATCGTGATCGGAGGCCTGCTCTTCGCGTTCATCCTGTTCCAGCGCCTCATCGGCATCCGCTACAAGTGACCGCCCCTCTCGCGGAAGGCAACTCCCATGGCAGCACAACCTGAACCCGAGGTCTGGTTCCTCACCGGAAGCCAGGCGATGTACGGCGAGGACACCCTCCGGCAGGTGGCCGAGCAGTCCCGTCAGATCGCCGCCCTGCTCGACGACTCGCCGCACATCCCCGCCCGGGTGGTCTGGAAGCCGGTCCTGACCACAAGCGCCGACATCCTGAAGGTCTGTCAGGACGCCAGCGTGCACGGGGCGGTCGGGGTCATCGCCTGGATGCACACCTTCTCGCCGGCGAAGATGTGGATCACCGGCTTGGACGCGCTGCGTACGCCGCTGCTGCACCTGCACACGCAGGCAAACGTTCAGCTGCCATGGCACGAGATCGACATGGACTTCATGAACCTCAACCAGGCCGCCCACGGCGACCGGGAGTTCGGGTTCATCCAGACCCGCCTAGGGGTGGCCCGCAAGACGGTCGCCGGGCACGTCACCGACCCGCGGGTGGTCTCCCGCGTCGGCGCCTGGACCCGGGCCGCGATCGGCTGGTCGGCGATGCGTTCGCTGCGCCTGGCCCGCTTCGGCGACAACATGCGCGACGTCGCGGTGACCGAGGGCGACAAGGTGGAGGCGGAGCTGCGCTTCGGCGTCTCGGTCAACACCTATGGCGTCAACGACCTGGTCACGGCCGTCGACGAGGTCGCCGAGGCGCAGATCGACGACCTGGTCAAGGAGTACGACGACACGTTCCGGGTCGCCGCCGAGCTGCGTCCCGGCGGTGACCGGCACGACTCGCTGCGCTACGCCGCCCGCATCGAGCTCGGTCTGCGTACCTTCCTGGACGCCGGTGGCTTCCGCGCCTTCACCACGAACTTCGAGGACCTCGGCGGACTGCGGCAACTGCCCGGCATCGCGGTGCAGCGGCTGATGGCCGACGGGTACGGCTTCGGCGGCGAGGGCGACTGGAAGACCTCGGTGCTGGTGCACACCGTCAAGGCGATGGCGGTCGGGGCCGAGGGCGGCACCTCCTTCATGGAGGACTACACCTACGACCTCACGCCGGGCCAGGAGCTGATCCTCGGCGCGCACATGCTGGAGGTGTGCCCGACGATCGCCTCAGGCGTGCCGAACGTCGAGATCCACCCGCTGAGCATCGGTGGCCGGGAGGACCCGGTCCGGCTGGTCTTCGACGCCGCACCCGGCCCGGCGGTGGTGCTCGGTCTGGCCGACATGGGGGAGCGGTTCCGGCTGGTCGCCAACGAGGTCGACGTGGTGGCGCCGCCGCAGCCGCTGCCCAAGCTCCCGGTGGCCCGGGCCGTCTGGCAGCCCCGCCCGAGCCTGGCCGGCTCTGCCGAGGCGTGGATCACCGCGGGCGCGCCGCACCACACCGTGCTGTCCCAGGGCGTCGGGGTGGAGGAGCTGCACGATCTGGCCGAGATGGCCCGTACCGAACTGGTCGTCATCGACGCGGACACCGAGCCGCGCCGCTTCGCCAACGAACTGCGCTGGAACCAGGCGTACTACCGGCTCGCCCGGGGCTTCTGAGCACGACCCTCTCGGCGTGACGGGCGCGCCGCCCGTCACGCCGAGACGGCAGCGCGCGCTTTCGCGGCTGCCTCGCCCCGGCCGACCCGCCACCCACCGGCCGGGGCACCGCCCTGCCGGTGGCAGGTCCTCACCTTCGCCTCCGCCGCCCGATCGCGCGGCGGATGTTACGTCTTGACTAACGTCGTGTTATCGCTCACAGTCGATAGTGAAGACGGACGATATCTGTGGCTGTCCGGGCCGCTTCGCGTCTCTCCCAGTAAATGATCTCTTGTCGTCCTTTGGGCACGGGATGGCATGTTAGCGATCACATGACTGGTCTGAGATCACCACGACGCTCGCCGCAGTGGAGACCGTCCCGCTCAGATGGCTCGTCATTGCTGAAGGAGGATCATGGTTGCCATTGGCGAGGTCTCAGGACCCGCGCCGCGTAGGCGTGGGTGGTGGTCGCGGATGTGGGCCGCGGTGGCGGCGGCGGTGATGGTCGGCGGCACGCTGGTGGCGGTGGCCGCAACGCCGGCCTCGGCCGCGACGGTCGACACCAACGCGTGGTACGTGCTGGTCAACCGCAACAGCGGCAAGGCGCTCGACGTGTACAACCTGGCGACCAACGACGGCGCGCGGATCACCCAGTGGTCGCGTAACGACGGGAACCAGCAGCAGTGGCAGTTCGTCGACTCCGGCGGTGGCTACTACCGGCTCAAGTCGCGGCTGTCGGGCAAGGTGCTCGACGTCTACAACTTCTCCACCGCCAACGGTGCCTCGATCGTGCAGTGGTCCGACCACAACGGGACCAACCAGCAGTTCCGGTTGGCCGACTCGGCCGGTGGCTACGTACGGCTGATCAACAGGAACTCGAACCGGGTGATGGAGGTGCAGAACGCCTCGACCGCCGACGGCGGCAACATCGTCCAGTACGACGACTGGAACGGTGCCAACCAGCAGTGGCAGCTGGTCCGCATGGGCGACGGACCCACTCCGGGGCCGACGACCCCGCCGCCCACCGGTGGCAACTTCACAAACCCGGTGGTCTGGCAGGACTTCGCGGACGTCGAGGTGATCCGGGTCGGCGACGTCTACTACATGACCGCCTCGACGATGCACTACTCGCCCGGCGCGCCGATCCTGCGCTCCTGGGACCTGGTGAACTGGGAGTTCGCCGGGCACTCGGTGCCCCGGCTGGACTTCGGCACCAAGTACGACCTGCCCCCCGGGCAACAGGCGTACGTGGAGGGCATCTGGGCGTCGACCCTGAGCTACCGGCCGAGCAACCAGACGTACTACTGGGCCGGGTGCATCAACTTCGCCCAGACCCACATCTACACCGCCAAGGCCGTCGACGGCGATTGGACCCGGCACGCCACCCTGCCCTGCTACTACGACGCCGGCATGCTCATCGACGACAACGACACGATGTACGTCGCGTACGGCAACGGCACCATCAGCGTCGCGCAGCTCTCCGCCGACGGGCGCAGCCAGGTGCGCGCCCAGCAGGTCTACCAGACCCCGTCGAGCATCGGCACCCTGGAAGGCGCCCGGTTCTACAAGCGCAACGGGGCCTACTACATCTGGTTGACCCGCCCCGCCAACGGCCAGTACGTGCTGAAGTCCACGAACGGACCCTTCGGCCCGTACGAGCAGCGGCAGGTGCTGCTCAACATGCAGGGCCCGATCTCCGGCGGTGGCGTACCCCACCAGGGCGGCCTGGTGCAGACCCCGAACGGCGCCTGGTACTACATGGCCTTCACCGACGCGTACCCGGGCGGGCGGGTGCCGACCCTGGCCCCGATCAACTGGACCGCCGACGGCTGGCCGCAGGTGCAGACGGTCAACGGTGCCTGGGGCGTGAACTACCCCAACCCGTTGCCGCTGCGTCCGGTCAAGCCGCTCACCGGGGTGGACACCTTCGCCGGCACCACCCTCGGCCCACAGTGGGAGTGGAACCACAACCCGGACAACAGCCGGTGGTCGGTGAACAACGGCCTGCGGCTGCAGACCGCCTCGGTCACCAACGACCTCTACCAGGCCCGTAACACGGTCACCCACCGCATCCAGGGGCCGACCTCGACGGCGACCATCGAGCTCGACTACTCCACGATGCGCGACGGCGACCGTACCGGTCTGGCCATGCTGCGCGACGTCTCGGCCTGGATCGGGGTACGGCGTGACAACGGGCAGACCCGGGTGGTCATGACCAACGGGCTGAACATGAACAGCAACTGGGACACCACAAGCACCGGCAGCGAGATCGCCAGCGCGGCGGTGTCCGGCGGGCGGATCTGGCTGCGGGCCAACGCCGACATCAGGCCCGGCTCCGGCCGGCAGGCCCGCTTCTCGTACAGCACCGACGGGGTCAACTTCGTCTCGTTGGGCAACGCCCTGACCCTCAACAACAACTGGACATTCTTCATGGGGTACCGGTTCGCCATCTTCAACCACGCCACCCAGGCACTGGGCGGCGCGGTGACCGTGCGACGCTTCGAGCTGGCGACGCCCTGACCTCGATCGTCAGGCGGCTCTCGAAGTGGGTCCGGCGTTCTCCTCCGGCAACGCCGACCACCGGGAACGAGGTCACCAGCCACCGGTGACCGGCGGGTGGCGCCCAGGCATGGGCGCCACCCGCACCACGCGCCGGTCCGGGCCGCAATTTTGCGGAATCGTGGCCCGGATCGCCGCGCGGCGAAAGGCGCGGAGCAGCGACGCGAAAAGCGTGGAGCAGCGACTTCGAATCACCCTTTAGCCGATCGGTGCTGATCGGAAAGACGGACATCCGTCAATCCGCGTCTGGCCTGTCGGCGTATGACGTCGTCGCTGTCGTAGACTGTGCGTGATCTAGCGAAAAGCCACCCCGGCTGGCACGGGCCGGCGTGGGCGTCGCGAGAGGGATCGTGAATCTGAGCCGCTCCGGTCAGTGTCGACGGGTCGCGGCGACCCACGGGCATGCGGGAGTGTGAGATGGCCGTACGCGATCCTGCGATGACGGACGTGGCTCGCCTCGCTGGCGTCTCCCACCAGACGGTTTCGCGAGTGCTCAACGGCCACCCGAACGTGCGGGAACAGACCCGGCTGCGGGTCCAGGCGGCAATAGCCGAGCTGGGCTACCGGCCGAACCGGGCGGCGCGTGCGCTGGTCACCGGTCGCTCTCAGGTGATCGGCGTGGTAGCGCAGAACACCACCCTCTACGGGCCGGCGTCACTGCTGGCCGCCTTGGAACAGACCGCCGCGGAGTCCGGCTTCGCGGTCAGTGTGGGCAGCGTCCGCGACCTCGATCACCGGTCCATCTCGGCGGTCGTCGAACGGCACCTGGCCCACCGGGTCGCCGGCATCGTGGTGATCGCACCGGTGGAGTCGGCCGGTGAGGCGCTGGAGCGGCTGCCCAACGACGTACCGTTGGTCACCGTCGACGGTGATCCGCGCCGACCGATGCCGCTGGTGACTGTCGACCAGGCAGCCGGTGCCCGAGCCGCGACCCAGCATCTGCTCGATGCCGGGCACCGTACGGTCTGGCACGTCTCCGGGCCGTCCGACTGGTTCGACAGCGCGGGCCGCATCGAGGGCTGGCGGAGCGCCCTGCTCTCGGCGGGCGTCGAGGTCCCGCCGCTGGTGCCGGCGGACTGGTCGGCGGCGGCCGGCTACCGGTGCGGGCAGATGCTCGCCCGGATGCCCGACGTGACAGCGGTCTTCACCGCCAACGACCATCTCGCGCTCGGGGTGCTGCGCGCCCTGCACGAGCACGGCCGACGGGTGCCGGACGACATAAGCGTGGTCGGCTTCGACGACGTGCCGGAAGCGGCCTACTTCATCCCACCGCTGACCACCGTCCGACCGGACTTCGTCGCGGTGGCGCGGGCCAGCCTGGAGATGCTGCTGGCGCAGATCGAAACCGACAGCGGCGGCGCTCTCCGCGAAACCATCGCCCCCTCCCTCGTATCCCGCCAATCCGTAGCCCCCCCACCCCGCCGCTAACCCGGCCCTGCCCCGGCCCCCGGCCCTCGCTCGGAGTGTTGATCAAGAGGTTTCGGTCAGAATCAGCTCGACATCCGACCAAAACCTCTTGATCATCCACCCCGCCGCGCCCCTGCGGCCTCAACCCGATCCCGGGCGGCTGGCCGGGTCGGTCCGCCCCGCCGTCTGGAACGGCGATCAAGAGGTTTTGGTCGGGGAGCGCGTGGGATCAGACCGAAACTTCTTGATCAACGGGGTGGGGCGGGGTGGGAGAGCGTGGGGTTGGCTGAGGTGGTGTCGGCCCGGACAGGTCGTCGGTCGTCGGGTGGCGGGAGTGGCTGACGTCCCGCAGTGCCCTGACAGACGGTGACCTCGAAGAGGAGTGTGCCCTTACTCCTGGCCAGAAGTTAGCATGTTATCGATAACACCATCAAGAGTGTCGATGGATTGACGACTGTGGGGGCGTTGCCTGCTGAGGGAACGGCTGCCGAGAAACGCGTGTGGGGCCCGAGCGGGAGGCCCGGGCCGCACACGCGTCAGGCGATCAGCGTCAGCCGTCAGCGATCAGCGTCAGCCGATCAGTGGTGGGGTGGTCAGATGAAGCGCCAGCGGTGGTCGTTGGCGCCGTTGTCGTCCCAGATGACGATCTGGGTGCCCTGGCTCGACGAGGCGCCGAGTACGCCGAGCACCCGGCCGCCGTTGGCGGACTGGATCCGGAAGTAGCCGTTTGCGCCGTACCGTAGCCGCCACCGGTTGGCGGACGAGCCGTTGTCGGCCCACTGGACCACCCGGGCGCCGGCGGCGCTGCTGCCGTTCTCCACGCCCAGCACCTTGCCGCTGTTCGAGTTGCGCAGCCGCAGGTAGCCGCCGCTGTCCACGATCGCGGTCCAGAGGTGGTCGGCGGTGCCGGTGTCACCCCACTGGATGACCAGGCCGCCGTCGGCGGTGGACATGTTCTGCACGCCGAGCACCAGGCCGGTGGCCAGGTTCTGGATGCGGCGGGCACCGTTGGGGACGAACCGCCACTGGTTGTCGAGGGTGCCGTTGTCCGGGTCCTGCACCACGCGGGCGCCTTGCGCGGTCGAGCCGTTCAGGACGGCCAGCAGCTTGCCGCTGTTTCCGTTGCGGATCTTGTGCGAGCCGTCGCCGGCGTCCACGATCGTCCAGCGGTGGTCGGCGGTGCCGGTGTCCGACCATTGCAGGACCTGCGCGTTGTCGGCGGTGGACATGTTCTGTACGCCGAGCACCTTGCCGCTGTTGGCGTTGCGGAACCGCACCGCGCTGCCGTCGACGACCAGCTGCCAGTCGTGGTCGGCGGTGCCGTTGTCGGCCCACTGCAACGCCGGTGCGCCGTCGGCGGTGGACATGTTCTCGATCCCGAGCACCAGGCCGGTGGCGGCGTTCACCAGCCGGAACGTGGCCTGCACCGGGCCGGAGGAGCCGCCGCTGCTCCAGTAGACGGTGTAGTTGTGCCCGTGCGCGTCGTAGAACGGGAGCAGGTTGACCTGCGAGTTGTTGGCGGTGGCGGTGAAGGTGAGCGCCGTGCTGCTGGTGCGGGTGACTGAGGCGGTGGCCAGCGCGGGCAGCGCCGACAGTGCGGTGTTGCCGTAGTTGCCGGAGAGCACCGTCGGGCCGTAGGTGAGGGCGACGACGCTCGGGCTGTCGTTCGTCGGCTCCACGACGACCTGCATCGGCAGCCGTACGGTCACCGTGTCGCCGGAGGTCCAGGTGCGGGTGAGCGATGCGTACGTGCCGGGCGTGGTGGCGATGCTCTGCACGGTGCCGTTGACGCTGATGGTGGCGTCCTGCGTCCAGGCGGGGATGCGGATGCGCATCGTCCACGAGCCGCCCACGGTGCCGGTGACGGTGAGCGTGCTGGTGTCGCTGGCCGGGTAGCTGGTCGACTGGGTGACGGTGATGCCGCGCTGCGACCAGTTCAGCACCGACGGCATGAACAGGTTCACCGTCAGCGTGCTGCCGTTGTGGAAGTAGATCGAGTCCATCAGGGTGGTGTTGTTCTCCAGGCCGGTGCCCTGGCAGCACCAGAAGGAGTTGTAGTCCGTACTCCAGGTGCCGCCACCCCAGGCCGGTCCCACGCCGCGCCGTCCGCCCGGTTGCAGCGGGGTGAAGTAGGTGATGTGGCCGTGGTTGTCGGCCGGGTTCTGCGCGCCGATCAGGTGGTTGAGCAGGGCGCGTTCGTAGAAGTCGAAGTACGCGACCCGGTTCGGGTCGAGCAGCCACAGCTCGCGGGTCAGCTTGAGCATGTTGTACGTGTTGCAGTGCTCGCAGGTGTCGTTGCGCAGGTACCCGGAGATGGCGTTCGGGGCCCGGAAGTGTTCGGCCTGGCTATTGCCGCCGATGGCGTACGTGCGGGTGTTGACTGTCAGGTTCCAGGCGTTGCTGGCGATGTCGCGGTAGCGGGTGGTGCCGGTGGCCTTGAACTCGCGGGCCGCGCCGATCCACTTCGGGATCTGGGTGTTGGCGTGCAGCCCGTTGAGTTGGTCCTGGTTCGCCGCGAGGGGGTTGAACACGGCGGCGTGGTCGAAGCGCTGGGCGACGGTCAGCCAACGGGCGTCGCCGGTCTGCTGGTACAGGTCGGTCAGCACCGCGTTCATGCCGCCGAACTCGGTGCCGAGCATGGCCTGCATCTGTGCGGAGCTGAGCCGACCGGTACGCCAGTCGACCCACCCGGCCAACGCCAGCAGCACGTCCCGGGCCTGGTTGTTGCCGATGTGCCGCCACACGTCGAGCAGGCCGACGAGGGTCTTGTGGATGGTGTAGTACGGCACGTTGCCGTTGTTGAGGGTGCGCGCCTCCACGGCGGTGAAGTCCGACTCGGGGTAGCCGCAGAGGTAGCCGGGGTTGAAGCCGGCGGCGGCGTTGTTTGCCTGACACTTCGCCAGCTCGGCCACCATGTAGTTGGCTTTGTCCCGGCAGGTGGTGTCGCCGAGCACGGCCCACATGTGCGACCAGGCGGTCAGGAAGTGCCCCTGGGAGTGGGTGCGGAACGGGAAGCTGGGTGCCTCCCAACCACCGAGCGCCGCAGCACCGGCAGTGGACAGCCGGTGGTTGGCGCGGAAGTTGTAGAGCAGCCGGTTGACGTCGACGAAGCGCAGGTAGTTCAGGGTGCGGTTCTGGTTGTCCAGCCAGCGGCTGGCGGTCAGTCGCACCTGGCCCATGTCGAAGGCGTACGCGGCCACGCCGAGGTCGGGTCGGACCGGCGGGATCGCCGCGCTGGCGGTGCCGCCACGCAGCAGGGGACCGACGGCGGTGGCGAGGGCGGCCGCGCCGGCGGCCTGGAGCACGTGTCGACGGTTGAGGGACGGGTAGGGCATCGCGGCCTCCCTGGTTGCGGGTGGGGGTGGTGGTAGCGGCCTGATGGAGCGTCACGAGCTGACCCGGAAGGGGACGTCCTGCCGGTCGTTGGCGCTGGAGGAGGAGCTGAGCGGTTCGATGCGCAGCACGTAGCCGGCGTGCCGCAGGCGGGCAGACGGGTGCTCGGGTGCCTGACCGGCGGCCGGAAACGGCGCAGTGGCGGGCGTCGTCGGCGCGCGGGGGCGTGGCATTGTGTGCTGCCGTGTGCGCGTCGGCCCGGCTCGTCCGTGGCACCGGAACGGGATCTGACCTCATCCGTACCGATTGATGTTATCGCTAACATTAGGGCCTGGGTCACACCTCCGCAACCCTCGTCTCCGCCCGGACGTGCCCCGGAAACGCAGGCGACCGCCCCTACCGTCGGAAGGAATACCTGACTAAAGTCAGACAACATGGAGCGTGAACTCGTGGACGTGGTGCGGGGCTTCAACCGCACGGTGACCCAGCGCGTCGGAGCGCTGGACGACAAGTTCCTGGCCCGCGATCGGCCGCTGGCCCAGTCGCGGCTGCTCTGGGAGATCGGCCCGGCCGGGGCGGAGGTGGCGGCGCTGCGCAACCGGCTGGACCTCGACGCCGGATACCTCAGCCGGCTGCTGCGCACATTGGAGGCCGCGGGACTGGTCGTGGTGACACCGGCCGAGGGCGACGGACGGGTACGCATGGCCCGGCTCACCCAAGCCGGCCGCGCCGAGTGGGCACACCTCGATCGCCGATCCGACGAACTGGCCTGGTCGATGCTCGCCCCGTTGAGCGTGGGCCAACGTGACCGGCTGACCACCGCGATGAACGAGGTGCAACGGCTGCTGATGGCCTCGATGGTCACCGTCGAGGTCTGCCCGCCCACCGATCCGCGCGCCCGTGCCTGCCTGCGGGCGTACGCGGGGGAGTTGGCCGAGCGGTTCGAGTCCGGGTTCACTCTCGACACTGATGACGACCAGCAGTTCGTCCCGCCCGCCGGGGTGTTCCTGGTCGCCACCCTCGCCTCCGAGGCGGTGGGCTGCGGGTCGGTCCGCTTCGACCCGGACGGGCCCGCCGAGATCAAGCGGCTCTGGGTCTCCGGCACGGTACGCGGGCTCGGCGTCGGCCGACGACTACTCACCGAGTTGGAACGGCACGCCGCAGCGGCCGGTGCCGACTGCGTACGCCTGGACAGCAACCGCACCCTCACCGAGGCGATCCGGCTCTACCGCAGCGCCGGATACGAGGAGATCCCGCGATACAACACGAGCCCGTACCCTGATCACTGGTTCGCCAAGCAACTGCACCGCGCCCCGGGGGTGTCGCCGTGACCACACACGAGGTGTCCAACCAGGTCCCCCCACTTGTCGACCACGACACCGCCGACGATCCGGCCCTGCTGGAGGGGCTGGCCCGTGAGGGCGCCGGGTGGGCCGTCGGGGAGGTCCGTGACCTCGGCCGGCTCGCCGGCGGTCAGCCCGCCATCGAGCACGGTCGGCTGGCCAACGAGCACCCGCCGGTGCTGCGTACCCACGACCGCTATGGTCACCGCATCGACGAGGTGGAGTTCCACCCGTCCTGGCACGAGCTGATGCGTACCGCCGTCGAGCACGGCCTGCACGCCGCGCCCTGGGCCGACGACCGGGTCGGGGCGCACGTCGCCCGCGCCGCGAAGTTCTACACCTGGCGTCCGGACGCCGGGCACGGCTGCCCGATCTCGATGACCTACGCGGCGGTGCCCGCGCTGCGGCACGCACCGGACCTGGCCGCCGACTACGAACCACTGCTGACCACCCGGGCGTACGACTTCGGGCTGCGCCCGCCGCTGGCCAAGCGGGGACTGCTCGCCGGCATGTCGATGACCGAGAAGCAGGGCGGCTCGGACGTACGCGCCAACACCACCACCGCGCGCCCGCAACCCGACGGCAGCTACCGGCTGGTCGGACACAAGTGGTTCACCTCCGCGCCGATGTGCGACCTGTTCCTCACCCTCGCGCAGGCGCCCGGCGGCCTCACCTGCTTCCTGGTGCCCCGGGTGCTGCCCGACGGCACCCGCAACCCGATGCGACTGATGCGCCTGAAGGACAAGCTCGGCAACCGTTCCAACGCCTCCGCCGAGGTCGAGTACGAGGACGCGGCGGCCTGGCGGGTCGGTGACGAGGGTCGGGGCGTACGCACCATCATCGACATGGTCAACCTGACCCGGCTGGACTGTGTGATCGGCGCGGCGGCCGGCATGCGCCAGGGTGTGATCACCGCCGTGCACCACGCCACGCACCGGCGTGCCTTCGGTCGCGCCCTGATCGACCAGCCGCTGATGCGTAACGTGCTGGCCGACCTGGCCATCGAGTCCGAGGCCGCCACGATCCTGATGATGCGGCTGGCCGGAGCCACCGACCGGGCCGCCCGGGGAGACGCGACCGAGGCGGCGTTCAAACGGATCGCGCTGGCCATCGGCAAGTACTGGGTCTGCAAGCGGTGGCCCGGCCATGCCGCCGAGGCCCTGGAGTGCCTGGGCGGCAACGGCTACGTCGAGGAGTCCGGCATGCCGAGGCTGTTCCGCGAGTCGCCGCTGAACTCCATCTGGGAAGGTTCGGGCAACGTGGCAGCGCTGGACGTGCTGCGCGCGCTCGCCGGCCAGCCCGAGGTGCTGGCGGCGTTCCGCGCCGAGGTGGACGCCGCCGCCGGTGCCGACCCACGCCTGGACGCAGCCGTACGCCAGGTGCAGGCGGCCCTCGCCGACCCGGCCGACCGGGAGGTACGCGCCCGCCGACTGGTCGAGCAGTTGGCCCTGGTGTTGCAGGGCGCGTTGCTGGTGCGCCACGGCCACCCGGCGGTCGCCGACGCCTTCTGCGCCTCCCGACTCGCCGCAGACCACGGCCACGCCTACGGCACCCTGCCCCCCGGCGTCGACTTCCCCACCCTCCTCGCCCGCGCCACCCCGAAACTGAGCTGACCCGCTGACCCGCTGACCCGCTGGCGCGACCAGGCCGCGGCGGGCAGCGGGCATGATCGAATCAGCTTCGGAGCGGACTCTGGGTGCAGTTGTTGTCGCCAGGGCAGCAACAGATGCACCCAGAGCGAGATGGCTGTCCCGACCGGACGCGAACCCAGTCGGTGAACCGTCGGTGCAGGTCCGGCAGGGGCGTGCTGGGGTTCAGTTCGGCCAGTTGGGCGGTGGCCTCCTCACGGAGCGTCACCAGGAAGACCATCAGCCCCGGGGTGTTGCCCCGGTACTCGGCGAGCAGGCGTACCTTCGCCGCACTGCACGGCCACGCGATCCCGCACGCCCGGCAACGCCACGTCGGGCGGGAGGCGACATGATCCCGGGCGTGCGGCGCGCTCACCAGCCGACCTTGGCCCGGTGCCGCTCGGCGTACGGGACCGGTCGGACCTGCACCGGCCGCATCCCGTCCGGGCGGACGAACAACTGCCGCTTTACCGTCGCGTCGCCGTGGCGGTCGAGCACGTAGCAATCCACCCAGGCCCAACCGTCGTACGGCTGCCGCTCGACCAGCTCGCGGATCACCCGGACCACGATCGGCTGGCTGAACTGCGGTGACGCCGCCCGGGTCAGCAGGTACGCCCCGGGAGCGACACGTGGCGTGCCGTCCGATCGCGTGCCCGTCGGGCTCGCGGCCCGTCTCGGGACGATCCCGTGGGATGTGGCGGCGTGCGCTGGTCTCTGCACGGGCATGGGCGGCCCTTCCGTCGGTGCGCGTCGTGGAAGGGGGCCGACCCTCGAAGGTGTACGGACAGGTCGACCCCCGTGCAGCGCCCACGGGGGCTACTGGTCCAGCCCGTGAACACCGCCTACCGCCACCTTGCCAACGGTGATGGGACGGCAACACCGCGTAGATATATGGTGGGCAGAAATCTCCGATGTCCGATGGGGGTCCGATGAACGACGCACTGCGGACGGCGCTCCAGGAGGCAGGCCACACCACAGATTCGTTGGCGGCGCAGATAGGCGTGGATCCCAAGACGACCGACCGGTGGCTCCGGCAGGGCCGCATCCCGCACCCCGGACATCGCGCCACCGCTGCCGCTGTCCTCGGTCGGAGCGCGTCGGACATTTGGCCGGACACTTCACGACGCCGGATCCGTGACCTGGTGTGGTTTCGCCCGTGGCAGGAGATGGAGCGTGAGGCGACGGAACTGCGGTGGTTCGAGTCGACAGTCCTGCCGGGACTGTTGCAGACCGAGGCATACGCGCGGGCGGTCCTCAGCGCGAGCGGGCGGCGCACCTCCGACGAGGTGGATCAGCTGGTGGCGGCGAGGCTCGCTCGGCAGGTCATTCTCAAATGGGAGAACCCGCCATGGCTCACCGCGGTCGTGGACGAATTCGCCCTGCGCCGCCCGGTGGGCGGTCAGGACGTGATGCGCGACCAGATGCAGGCACTGATCGCCTGGTGCGACCTTCCGCACGTGCGCGTGCATGTCGTGCCGCAGGCGGCCGGGGCCTACGCCGGGCTGGACGGTCCGTTCGTCATCGCCACGAGCAGGGACCATCGCACCGCTGTCTACCTGGACACGCAACTACAGGGGCAAGTGGTTAGCGACCCTGACGACGTGGCGGCCATACTGGCGGCATGGGAGAACGTCCGTGGCGAGGCGTTGTCTCATCGGCAGTCCGTCGAGTTGATGAGGGATGTGGCAGCGTCATGGGCCTGACTGGCGCGCGGTGGCGTAAGAGCAGTCGGAGCAGCGGCAACGGCGGGGCGTGCGTCGAGGTCGCGGACAATCTCTCCGGGGTCGTTCTCGTTCGGGACTCCAAGGACCGTGACGGCGGAATGCTGGCCTTCGGGCCGGCCGCCTGGAAGGCGTTCGTCGCCCAGGTGGCCGAGCGTCCCTGACCGAGCGGCCCTGACCGGCGACCGGCGACCGGCGACCGCCGACCGCTGACCGGCGACCGCCGAGCGGGCCTGACCGCCGAGCGGCCCCGACCCGAATGCGCGAAAGCGCCCGTTCCCCGAGCCGGGACGGGCGCTTTTCTCGTCCGTCTCGCATCGGCCTTCTGTGCGCGGGGCGTTGAGTGATCGCCGTACGCTGTGCAATTCTGATCTGTCGATGTGTTGTCGCGCGAGTGACCGTCGCCCGATGGGCAGCCGGGGGCCCGTCCGGGCCTGCGGCGGGTGACGGCAGGTGAGCTGGTCGTTCTCTCTTCTCCGCCGTCGGTCGTGGGCTGTCGACCGGGCGGATCTCGCTCGTGATCGAAAAAGGACAACCATGAGACTTCCGAACAGGCACGGTGTTCGATCCTCGGCCCGATCGTGGCGACTGCCCCGGCACGCGGGCGCGCTGCTCGTGGCCGGCCTGCTGCTCGCCACGGGTGTGGTGACCGGGGTCGACGCCCCGAGCGCCGACGCGGCGACGGCACCGGTGACGGTGACCGTGAACGCGCGGGCCGGGCTGGCCCGGGTGCCCGACACCGCGCTCGGCGTCAACCACGCCATCTGGGACCAGTATCTGGCCACCCCCGAGACGTCGGACCTGCTGCGCGACGCCGGGGTGCAGATGATGCGCTACCCGGGTGGCTCGTACGCCGACATCTATCACTGGCGCGACCACACCGCGCCCGGCGGCTACGTTGCCCCCGGCACCGACTTCGACACCTTCATGGGTGCGGTGCGGCGGGTCGGCGCCGAGCCGATGATCATCGCCAATTACGGCACCGGCACGCCGCAGGAGGCGGCCGACTGGGTGCGGTACGCAAACGTGACAAAGGGTTACGGCGCGCGGTACTGGACGGTCGGCAACGAGAACTACGGCAACGGTCACTACGGGTCCGGTTGGGAAGCCGACCACCACCCCGACAAGAGCGCCACCTACTACGCGAACCTGGTGGTCGACTACGCCGAGGCGATGAAGGCCGTCGACCCGAGCATCAAGGTCGGCGCGGTGCTCACCATGCCGGCCAACTGGCCGGACGGCCTGACCGCCGGCAACGACCCGGGCCCGTGGAACCAGACCGTGCTGTCCATCGCCGGGCCGTCGATCGACTTCGTGGACGTGCACTGGTACCCGGGTGGCAGCGCCGCCGAGTCGCTGCCCCGGACCAGCCACATCACCGACGCGGTGTACCTGCTGCGCCAGCAGATCAGCCGGTACGCCGGGCCGCAGGCCGACCGCATCGGGATCAGCCTCACCGAGGTCAACGTCACCTCCGAGGGCATGACCAGCCAACCGGCCGCGCTGTTCCTGGCCGACGCCTACAGCGGTCTGCTGGCCAACGGGGTCTTCACCGTGCACTGGTGGAACGTGCACAACGGCATCGGCCGGGTGAGCACGGTGGCGGGGCAGACCGACTACGGCGACTTCGGCCTGCTCTCCAACGGCACCTGCACCCCGGACGGCTCGGTCTGCGAACCTGCGGTGAACACCCCGTTCGCCGCGTACCACGGGCTGTCCATGATGAGCATGTTCGCCCGCAGCGGCGACCAGTTCATCCGCGCCGAGACCGATCAGCCGCTGGTCAGCGCGCACGCGGTGCGGCGGGCCAACGGTGAGGTGGCGGTCCTGCTGATCAACAAGGACCCGGACAACGCCCACCCGGTCACCATCGACTACGCCGGGTTCGCCCCGGCGGCCGGAGCACCGACCGTGCACACCCACACCAACGGTGCCACCGAGGTCACCACCGCCCGCAGCGGCGAGGCGACCAGCCGTACGCTGCCGCCGTACTCGCTGACCACCCTGGTGGTGCGTCCGGCGGCTGCGGTCACCGGCGCACCCGGCGCGCCCGGCCAACCAGCCGCGACCGGCGTCACCGACCGGGACGTGACGATCACCTGGCCGGCCGCCACCGCCGGGGCCGCCCCGATCGCCAAGTACGAGGTGCACCGGCAGAACGGCGCGGTCAGCGAACAGCTCGGCGAGACGCCCGGGACCAGCCTGACCGTCGGCAACCTCGTGCCGGGCCGCAGGTACACGGTCAACGTGCTGGCCCGCGACACCGCCGGACGGGTCTCCTGGGCGTCGGCGCCGCTGACCTTCACCACCGGCAGCCCGGCGAGCAGCGGCTGCACCGTCCGCTTCGCCAGCACCACGGACTGGGGCAACGGGTACGTGGCAAACGTCGACATCGTCAACAACAGTGAGCACACGGTCGACGGGTGGACCCTGACCTGGACCTGGCCCACCTCCTGGCAGCGGGTCGGCAGCGGGTGGAGCGCCACCTGGGAACAGGTCGGCAGCACCGTGCGGGTGACCGGCAACGACGACAACCGTCGGCTTTCCGCCGGGGCCTCGACCACTGTCGGCTTCGTCGGCGAGTACAGCGGGCCGAACGTCGTGCCGACGGCGTTCCGGCTCAACGGCACCCTCTGCACCATCGGCTGACCCCGAGCGGTCCGCCGGCGGGGCCATCCCGCCGGCGGACCGCACCAGTCGCCTTGACGAGCAACCTGGTCGCGCCGGCCAGGCCCCGAGTGGACCGAGGAGCAACAGATGCCCCACTGGACGTACGACGACATTCCCGACCAGCGGGGCCGCACGGTGATCGTCACCGGGGCCAACAGCGGGCTCGGCCTGGAGACGGCGCGAGCACTGGCGGGCAAGGGTGCGCGGGTGGTGCTCGCCTGCCGGGATCGCGGCAGAGGTGAGGCCGCGGCCGAGGCGATCCGCGCCCGGCACCCGCACGGCGAGGTGCACTGCCGTCCACTCGATCTGGCCGACCTCGACTCGGTGGCCGCGTTCGCCACCGCCTACCGGGCCGAGCACGACCGGCTCGACCTGCTGGTCAACAACGCCGGGGTGCTGTATCCGCCGTTGCGGCGTACCCGGCAGGGCTTCGAGCTGCAGTTCGGCACCAACTACCTCGGCCATTTCGCGCTCACCGGCCGGCTGCTGCCCCTGCTGCTCGCCACCGAACAGGCCCGGATCGTCAACGTGGCGAGCAACGCGCACCGGACCGGGCGGATCGATCTCGACGACCTGAACTGGCAGCGGCGGCGCTACGCCCGGTTCGCCGCCTACGGGCAGAGCAAGCTGGCGATGCTGCTGTTCACCCTGGAGCTGCATCGGCGGCTGACCGGGGCCGGAACGTCGTTGCGGGTCACCGCCGCCCATCCCGGGTGGACGTACACCGGGCCGAGTCAGGGTCGCCACCTTCTGGTCACGATCGTCAACGGCATCGGCCGGTACCTGGCGATGCCGCTGGCCGAGGGGGCGCTGCCGATCCTGCGCGCCGCCACCGACCCGGACGCCGAGGGCGGCAGCTACTGGGGCCCGGCGCACCGGGCAGAGAACGTCGGCCCGCCGGTGCCCGCGACCCGCAGCGCCCGCGCCCTCGACGTCGGGGTGGCACAGCAGCTGTGGGCGCAGAGCGAACGCCTGACCGGCGTCCCGATCGATCTGCCGCCGGTCGACCCGACGACACTCTGAGCGGTACTCCCGCCCTTGCCAGGTCGAGGAGCGCGTGCCCCGCGCGGACCGGTCGTGCCGGTGCCCCGGCCGATGACGGCCGGGGCACCGATCTGGTCGAGGGGTCAGCTGCAGGCTGCCCCGTTCAGGGTGAAGCGGTCAGGCGGGTTGCTGGTGCCGTTGTGGGTGGCCTGGAAACCGAAGGTGATGCTCTGGTTGGCCCCGATGGTGGCGTTGTAACCGACGTTGCGGGCGGTCACCTGGTTGCCGCTCTGGGTGATCGTGGCGTTCCAGGTGTTCGTCACCTGCTGGCCGTTGGCAAAGGTCCACTGCACCGTCCAGCCGTTGACCGCGACCGGGCTGGTGTTGGTGACGGTGAGGTTGGCGACCAGGCCGTTGTTCCAGGTGTCGGCCGTCCACTGCACCCGGCAGGAGGTGGCACCCGGCGGCGGGGTCGTCGGCGGGGGAGTGGTGGGCGGCGGCGTGGTCGGCGGGGGAGTGGTGGGCGGCGGGGTG
>NZ_PNOZ01000076.1:0-27446 GCF_002879555.1 Verrucosispora sp. ts21
GGGTTAGGGCGGTGCGGGGGCCGGCGCGGAGGATGCCGGAGGGGAGGGGGCGGGCGGTCAGGTCTTCGGCGAGTCTGGCGGCGCCGATCAGGGCATCGAGGTCGATGCCGGTGTCGATGCCCATGTCGTGCAGCATGTGCACCGCCTCCTCGGTGGCCAGGTTTCCGCTGGCACCCGGCGCGTACGGGCAGCCGCCGAGACCGCCGACGCTGGCGTCGAACTCGGTCACCCCGAACTCCAACGCGGTCAACAGGTTGGCCAGGGCGGTGCCCCGGGTGTTGTGGAAGTGCAGCAGCACCGGGATGTCCGCGTTGCGGTCGCGTACGGCGGTGAGCAGGTCACGGACCCGTCGGGGCGTACCCATGCCAGTGGTGTCGCCGAAGGCCACGCGGTCGGCGCCGTCGGCGACCACCCGGTCCACGATGTCCGCGACCCGGGCCGGGTCGATGTCCCCCTCGTACGGGCAGCCGAAGCTGGTCGCGATGATCACCTCGGCCTGCGCGCTGGCACCGTGCAGCAGGTCGATCAGTTCGGCGATGTCGTCGAGCGACTCGGCGGTGGATCGATTGACGTTGCGCCGGTTGTGCGTGTCGCTGGCGGAGACGACCACCTCGATCTCGGTGAACCCGGCGGCCAGGGCCCGCTGCGCGCCTCGCGTGTTCGGCACCAGCGCCGAGTAGCGGACTCCGTCGACCTTCGTGGCCCGCTGCCACACCTCGTCGGCGTCGGCCATCTGCGGAATCGCCTTGGGATGCACGAACGACACCGCCTCGATCCGCCGTACGCCGGTGCGGGACAGCGCGTCGAGCAGCCGCACCTTCGCCTCGGTCGGGATCGGCTCCTCGTTCTGCAGCCCGTCGCGCGGCCCAACCTCCCGGATGGACACGACCCCCGGCAGTTCCCTCATCTCAACCA
The DNA here is from genome assembly GCF_002879555.1 of Verrucosispora sp. ts21. Lineage (NCBI taxonomy): Bacteria > Bacillati > Actinomycetota > Actinomycetes > Micromonosporales > Micromonosporaceae > Micromonospora > Verrucosispora sp. ts21. Next base: position 916 of record NZ_PNOZ01000076.1, read on the forward strand.
CCTCACTGCCCACCCGAATCTCCTCTTCCTTCCCAGCATGGCACCCCACCCACCTGCCCCGTTGATCAAGAAGTTTGCGTCTGGAATCCACCCGGATCCGACGCAAACCTCTTGATCAACGGTTGCGGGTCCGGCGGACGGCGGGTGAGCAGGGTCAGCGCATGCGGGTTATCAGGGTGGTGTCGTAGGTGCCGGAGGTGAACTCGGTGTTGTCCAGGAGTTCGGTGAAGAAGGGGAGGTTGTTCTTGGGGCCGGCCAGGGCGAAGTCGGCCACGGCGGTGCGGGCGCGGGCGATCGCTTCGGGGCGGGTGTCGGCGTAGACGACGAGCTTGGCCATCAGGCTGTCGTAGAACGGGGTCACGGTGTTTCCCTCGACGTAGCCGGAGTCGACGCGTACGCCCTCGCCGGTGGGCTCCACCCAGGTCTTGATCACGCCAGGGCCGGGCAGGAACCGCTTCGGGTCCTCGGCGTTGATCCGCAGCTCGATGGCGTGGCCGCGCGGGCTGAGCGCGTCCGGGTCGAAGGTGGGGGCCAGGCCGGCGGCCACCCGCAGTTGCTCCTCGACCAGGTCCAGGCCGTAGACCAGCTCGGTGACCGGGTGCTCCACCTGGAGGCGCGTGTTCATCTCCAGGAAGAAGAACTCGTCGGTGCCCGGGACCAGCAGGCATTCCACAGTTCCCGCGTTGCGATAGTCGACCGCCTCGCCGGCCCGTACCGCCGCCGCGAGCAGGCGTTCCCGCAGCTCCGGGGAGACCGCCGGGGAGGGCGACTCCTCGACCAGCTTCTGGTTGCGGCGCTGCACCGAGCACTCCCGTTCACCGAGGGCGACCACCCGACCGTCGGCCAGGCCGAGGATCTGCACCTCGACGTGCCGTACCCGGGGGAAGTAGCGCTCGATCAACACCGAACCGTCGCCGAACATCCGCTCCGCGAACGCGCGCACCTTATCGTACTCGGTGCGCAGCGCGTCCTCGTCGGCGGCCACCCCCATGCCCATGCCGCCACCGCCCGCGGCTGCCTTCACCATGACCGGGTAGCCGATCTCGCCCGCCGCGGCCAGCGCCGCCGCCAGGTCGGCCGCCGGCTCGGTGGTCCCGGGCGCCACCGGAACACCGGCGGCGGCCATCAGGTTCCGCGCATTGATCTTGTCGCCCATCGCGCTGATCGCGTCCGCGCCGGGTCCGACCCAGATCAGGCCGCTGGCCTCGACGGTACGGGCGAAGTCGGCGTTCTCCGACAGGAAGCCGTAGCCGGGGTGGATGGCCTGTGCACCGGTCGACGCGGCGGCGGCGAGGATCGCCTCGGTGTTGCGGTAGCTCTGTGCCGGGTTGGCCGGACCGACGCAGACCGCCTCATCGGCCTCGCGCACGAACGGCAGATCGGCGTCGACCTCCGAGTGCACCGCGATCGCGCGTACGCCGAGCCGCCGCGCGGTACGGATGATCCGGCGGGCGATCTCGCCCCGGTTGGCGACCAGCAACGACTCGATCATGCGTCCTCCGAGCGTCCAGATGGTGGGACAGCATGCTAGGCAGGCGTGCCGCCATGGAGCAAGGAAGCGAGTCACTCACCGCCCACGCCAGCACTGCTCAACCCGCGTGTCGGCGCAGGTGGACAGGCGTGTCGGGCTCAGGTGAAGCCGGTTGAGGGCGCGGCCGGCTCAGGCGGGGCCGGTGGGGGCGAGAAGCGCGGCGAGGGTGGCGGCGCGCAGCAACTCGGCCCGACGGCGGCGATCGACCTCGCCACCGAGGAACGGGGTGGAGTTCATCAGGCCGAACGCGGCGTGGGCCAGCACCCGCGCCTCACCGTCGGGCAGCCCGGCGTGCAGTGCGGTCAGCACGGTGACCCACTCCTCCACGTAGAGCCGCTGAAGACGCCGGATGCGCCGTCGGGGCTCCTCGGGCAGCCGGTCCAGCTCGTGCAGGTGCAACGCGATGACGGCGGGATTGGCAAGTGCGAAGTCGACATGAAAATCGATCAACGACTCCAGCACGGCGCGGGGATCGCCGGGGTGGGCGGCCGCGCGCTGCCGACCGCCGTCGAGCAGCCCTTCGCTCACCGGCACCAGCGCGGCGACCAGCATCGCCTCCTTGCCGGCGAAGTGGTGGTAGAGCGCCGGGCCGGTCACCCCGGCCGCCGCGCCGATGTCGTCCATCGACACACCGTGGTAGCCGCGCGAGGCGAACAACCCCACCGCGATCTCCAGGATCTCGTCCTTGCGGGACCGGCGCCGCCCCGCCCCCGTGGCCCCGCTGTTCGCGCCGCGGGCCCGCTGCTCCACCGTCACCGGGCAAGCGTAGACCCAGGCCGATGACGGGGGGCACGCTTGGTTACCCGCCAGTCCGCCTGCCGGGAACGGCGGCCCCGCGGCGCTGCGGAAAACCCTCGCAGGACGGCACGCCGCCCCAGCCCAGAGGACAAATCCACCCCCGCCGGTCACGGCTGGCCTTCACCATCCAGCTACCGGACAGCGCGACAGGACGATCGATCATGAAGTTGCCGGGTGCGGGCAACTTCATGATCGACTCAGCGGATCAGGTCGGGTTCGGGCCCTTCACGACGGGAGCGCGAACCAGGTTGCCCCATTCGGTCCAGGAGCCGTCGTAGTTGCGGACCTGCGGGTAGCCGAGCAGGTGGCGCAGCACGAACCAGGTGTGGCTGGAACGCTCCCCGATCCGGCAGTACGCGATCACGTCGTCGTCGGGGCTCAGCCCGAGCTGGTCGGCGTAGATGGCGCGCAGTTCCTCGGCCGACTTGAAGGTCCCGTCGTCGTTGGCGGCGGACTTCCACGGCTTGCTCACCGCACCCGGGATGTGCCCACCGCGCAGCGCACCCTCCTGCGGGTAGTCCGGCATGTGCAGCATGTCGCCGGTGTACTCACCCGGCGAACGCACGTCGACAAGCGGGCGGCCCGCCGCGACGTGCGCCGCCACCTCCTCGCGGAACGCCCGCACCGGCGCATCGTCGCGCTGCGGCACCGGGTACTGCGCCCGCGGCCGGTTGGGCCTGTCGCGGGTCAACTCCCGGCCCTCGGCGATCCACTTCTGCCGCCCGCCGTCGAGCAGACGCACGTCCGGGTGACCGAAAAGCGTGAAAACCCAGAGGGCGTACGCGGCCCACCAGTTGAAGTTGTCGCCGTAGAAGACGACAGTGTCGTCCCGGCCGATGCCCTTGGCGGCGCAGAGTTCGGCGAACCGTTCGGCGTCCAGATAGTCGCGGGTCACCTGGTCGTTCAACTCCAGGTGCCAGTCGACCTTCACCGCACCGGGAATGTGCCCGGTGTCGTAGAGCAGCACATCCTCGTCCGATTCGACGACGACCAGGCCCTCGTCGTGCAGGTGCTCGGCCAGCCACTCGGTGGTGACCAGCCGCTGCGGGTCGGCGTAGGACTGGAGTCGGGGATCGGGATCACTCGGCACAGGCATGATCCCCAAGGTACCCAGTTACGGGCTGCCGGGTGGCACGCTCCACTGACGGGACAGCGCGACGAGGCCACCGCGAATATCGTCGACAACAAACACTGGCCGATCACCTGGAAGGTTCTGCTGTGGCTGTTGGTCGTCGCTGGCTGTCACGAACGGTGGCCGCCACGTTGCTCGTCCTTGCCGGTACGGCTCTCCCCGCCGGTCCCGCCGCTGCGGTGGACCCGGAGCCGAAGTTCGACTTCGATCTGACCAGTACGACGGCTCCGCTGGGGGTCGAAACGAAGAGAATCCATCTGAGATTCACCAACCTGACGACTGACGAGACCCCGACCGCGTGGCAGTTCAACGTCCGCCCCACCGATTCGGACTCCTGGGAGAAGGCCGCCGTCCAGTGGCCCGACCCGCGCGTCGACACCGGTGAGTGCGACGGCGAGCCCGAACAGTTCTACTGCTACATCGCCGCCCCTGCACATGAGGGGTTGATACCGGGGCCCGGCGAGACGACGGAGATCCCGCTCGACATCCGTGTCCGCGTGAAGGACGAGCCGTACGAAGGCAGCTTCGTGGTCACCGTCCACGCGTACTGGGCGGACGAGCGGTCACCCGACGTCGAGAAGACCTTCCCGCTGACGATCGTCGACGATGCCGAGGCTGACCTGTCGGTGCTCGCACCGGACGTGAAGCAGTCGGTGCGCGTCGATGCGGACGGCAAGCTCGAAGCGACCGGGCCGCTGAACCCGGGCGAGACGGCCGCCGTGCGCTACCAGATCGTCAACCAGGGCCGGAAGGCGGTCAGCGGGGTCAAGGTCACCCTGGGCCTGCCCGAGGGCGTCGCCTTCACCGCGCCGCCCGAGGAGTGCGCGATCGACGACGACAAGAGGTCGGCGGTCTGCACCTACGACACGCTCGCGCTCGTCCCGGCCGCTGAGGACACCGACCCCAGGGACGACGTCCACTCCGCCGTCGAGTTGCACAACCTGCTGACCGTGCCGGCCGGCACCAAGGCGCCCGTCACGTTGCAGGGCGGGACCGTGCAGGTCGAGGGTCTGACCGAGGAGGTCGTCGCCAAGTCCGACCTGGTGCGTACCAAGCTGCCGGCGAACGCTGTCGCCGTACCGGCGGCGGACGTGGATGCCAGCGACAACCAGGACGGCTTCTCCGTCGTGGTCGCCGCGCCCCGCAGCGGCGGGGACGACGACGGCGGCAGCGGTGGCGGCGGCAGCTTGCCGATCACCGGGTCGCAGACCACGCTGATCGCCGGAACCGGTCTCGTCCTGCTCGCGGGCGGCAGCCTCATGCTGCTGCTCGCCCGACGTCGGCACCGCCTGCCGCACGCCTAGCGGCCGTGGCGTCCCCGCCTGACCAGGAGGTCGTCGTGCTGACGGCTTCCTGGTCAGCGGGGTGGCTGCGGCGGAAGGGTGCCGAGTAGGGGGCGTTTGGCGGTCAGGGTGTCGCCGGACGAGCGGCCGGTGATCCGGCGCTTGATCCAGGGGGCCAGGTACTGTCCGGCCCAGCGCAGGTCGGCCGCGCGGGCGGACAACCAGGGTGTCGGTTCGGGGTGCGGCGGTACGAGCAGCCACTGTTCGTCGCAGCCGACGCCGAGGGCGGCGAGCACCTGGCCGGCGGCCCGGCGGTGACCGGCCGGAGACAGGTGCAGCCGGTCGGTGCTCCACAGCGTCGGGTTCAGGTAGGTGTCGTCGGCGTACAGGTCGACCACAATCGCGCCGTGCCGCTCGGCGGTCTCGCCGACCGCACGGTTGACCACGGCGAGCCGAGGCCCGATGAGTCCCTTTCCGGGCAGCCGGGGCGTCACGTCGGCGAACCGGAACAGCACCACGTCGGCCCCGTCCGCGCGCAGCCGACCCACCACCTTGTCGAAGCGGTCGGCCAGGGCATCCGGGTCGAAGGTACGACGCAACACGTCGTTGCCCCCGGCGGCGAAGCTGATCAGGTCGGGCTTCATCGCCAACGCCATGGGCACCTGCTCGGCAACCACGCTCGCGAACGTCCGCCCCCGGATGGCGAGGTTGGCGTACTGGAAATCGGGGCCGGCTTCGGCGGCGAGCCGGGTGGCGACCAGATCAGCCCAGCCCCGGAAGCTGCCGTCCGGATACGGATCGTCCAGACCTTCGGTGAAGCTGTCCCCGACCGCGACGTAACTACGCCAGCGCACCACTGCTGCTCCTTTGGCGGAGTAAGGAAGGGCCCCTTGTTAACGCCTGCGGTATAGGAAGGGCCCCTGCTTAACGTCGGAGAGTCTGGCACCAGGGAGGCGTCCCCGGCTGCCCCTGAGGCCGGATCGTGGCGGAGGTCATCGGCTGCCCAATTCGAGTACGCTCGCTGTTCGTGACGGCGGAGCTTGCCATGATCTCCATCGCGGCCGGGCAGGTGACGCTGTCGGACCGGCGTACCGAGCGGCGTTGGTCGGTACGACTCCAGCCGTACGAGATCGCTGCGGTCCCGGTCACCCAGGAGCAGTACGCGCAGGTCACCGGCGAGCGACCCAGCGCGGCAGCCGGCGATCGGCTTCCCGTCGAGAGCGTCTCCTGGTGGGATGCGATCCGCTTCTGCAACGCCCTGTCCCAGCGGAAGGGCCTGACACCGGCGTACCTGCTGCACGGCGACCAGGTCGACTGGGACGTCGACGCCGACGGGTACCGGCTGCCGACCGAGGCCGAGTGGGAGTACGCCTGCCGTGCCGGCACGACCGGCCCCTCGTTACGGGCCGTTGGACGACATCGCCTGGTATCGCGGCAACTCCGCCGAGCGGGTCCACGAGGTTGGTGGCAAGCAGCCCAACGCCTGGGGCCTGTACGACATGTTGGGCAACGTGTGGAACTGGTGCTGGGACGTCTACGACGCCGAGGTGTACGGCAGCTACCGGGTGCTGCGTGGCGGCGGTTGGTTCGACGAGCAGTGGAGCTGCCGCGCCTCGGTACGCCGTCGCAGCCATCCGACGTTTACGGTCGACGATGTCGGTTTCCGTGTCGCGCGCTCTGCATGATCGAGGGATAGCGCCGCGAATCCAGCACGAATAGTGTCTCCAGCCACGCTGTCCGCTACCCGAAGGGTCCTGCTGTGGCCTCTGATCGTCGTCGATGGCTGTTGCGAGCAGCTGCCGCCACACTGCTCCTCCTTACCGGGCTGGCTGTTCCCGCGAGTCCCGCCTCGGCGGTCGAGCCAGACGCGAAATTCACCTTCGATCTGTCCAGCACGACGGTCTCGCTGGGAACCTTGAAAAAGAAGATCTCCCTCAGGATGACCAACCTGACCGATGAAGCACCGAATGTGATCTCCTTCTCTGTCGGCGGCTTCGGGCCAGAGTGGTACTTCCCCGACGTAAGAGGCCTCATGGCCACCGTGGAGTGGGCGGGTGGAACCGGCGAATGCGACGGTGACTGGGGAGCTTGGGGGTGCCATATCTATTTGGGCGAATACCCCCACTTCGTTCCGGCCCCCGGCGGAACCGTGGAGATTCCCCTCCTCATCACCGTCAGCACAAATACCAAGGAGCCCTTCGAAGGAGAGTTCGGTGTCTCGGCCGGCATGTCCTGGACTGAGAACAACCCTGCCGAAATCAGCAAGCGGTTCACATTCAACGTGGTCGACAGCCCCGAAGCCGACCTGTCGGTGATCGCGTGGGACGTGGACCAGTCGGTGCCCATCCATGCAGGCCCGATCGGACCCGATCCTCATGGGCCGTTGAACCCGGGAGAGGCGGGCGGGTTGCAGTACCTGGTCGCCAACCACGGCCGGAAGGCGGTCAGCGGCCTCAAGGTCACGATCCGCCTGCCCAAGGGCGTTACGTTCATCTACCAGGACGAATCGTGTGTGATCGACAGCGACGGACGGACGGCGGTCTGCACCTACGACAGGCTCGCGCTCGTACCCCCGGAGGAGGAGAACCACAATGAGCAACGCTACTCAGCTGTCGAGTTGACCATGGTGATTGAGGTGCCGGCCGACACCAGGGCACCTGTCACGTTGAAAGATGGCCTGGTCCAGGTCGAGGGTTTGACCGAGCGGGCGGACGCCCGCTCCGCTGCCAAGCGGACCGGACTGCCGGCGAACGCCGTTGCCGTACCGGCAGCCGATGTGGATGTCAGCGACAACCAGGACGGTTTCGCCGTCGTGGTCGCCGCATTCCCCAAGGACGATGGCGGGGGTGGAGGTGGTCTGCCGGTCACCGGTCCGCGGGCCGGGCTGATCACCGGCGCCGGTCTCGCCATGCTGGCGGTTGGCGGCATCCTGCTGCTCCTGGCCCGACGCCGCACCCGACTGCCGCACGCATAGCGACGCCGCACCCGACTGCCGCATGCGTAGCGACGCAGCATCACGTTGTCACCCGGTGGCTCCGACCAGGGACCACCGGGTGACGACGTCTGGCGATCACTGCCCGCGGCGGGCCAGGGGCCAGGCGATCAGGCCGCTCACCGCGCCGACCAGGACGCCGGTGAAGACGCTGCTGATGGCCGCGAAGACCCGGATGATGACTTCCTGCGTGCCGGGGGCGAGATCGCTGAGATTGCCGCCGAGAGTCGGCGGCGTGTCGAACGCAGCGTCCCAGAGCACCTGGTGGGTCAGTGCCAACAGCACGCCGTAGATCAGGCCGAGGACGAGCAGGGTGAGGAAGGGGTTGGGCACCCGCCGCACCACCGCGGTCACAATCCAGACCATCGGCGGTACGACCACCAGCAGCAAGTTGACGAAGGTGCCCTCGTGCACCAACCCCAGATCGTGCAGCACCACCCGAGGCAGCCCGAGCAGCGCGAGCCCGAGCAGGGCGGGCCACGGAAGCCCGAGTGCCGTCCGACGCTGCGGAACAGGCTGTGCGGTGCTCATGGCGGCAACTCCCTCGCGTTGTTAATAGGGGGCCCTTCCTCTACACGAGGCGTTAACAAGGTGCCCTTCCTTTCAAGCGTGGCGGGGGTGGGGGTGGGGTGGGTACGTCGGTGGGCGACTGTTCGGGTCGCCTTCTGACGACCCCGACGTGCCTGCTCAGCGCCGTACGCTGAGTTCGTGGCCGGTCTTGCGAGGGAGCAGGCGTTCCGCCCCTGGGTCGTCGACGTGCTGCTCGGGGTGGGTGTCACCGCCATCGTCTCGATCGTGATCAGCGCCAACGAGGGTGGCCGGCACGGGCCGGAGCGGGTCGCGTACCTGTGGGCCTTCGGTCTCGGGGCGCTGATGCTGGCCCGTCGCCGCTACCCGGTGCTGGTGCTCGCCGTGACGGTGCTGGGCCTGTTCGCCTACTACGCCGTCGGCTACCCGGCGATCGGGTTGGCCGTGCCGGTCGCCGCCGCCCTCTTCTCCGCCGCCGAGTACGGGCGGCTCGCCGCCGCCGTCAGCGCCGCCGTGGTGGTCACCGTGGTCTCGGTGGTCTTCCGGCTCGCCGAAGGGCAGGACTTCGCCTTCGTGGTCGGCTACGAGTTGGCCGGGCACGTCCTGTTGATGGGGGCGGCGATCGCTCTCGGCGACAGCGTGCGGTCCCGGCGGGCGGCGCAGGCGGACGCCCGTCGGATCGCCGAACTGACCGCCGCGCGTTACCAACAGGAGGCGCAGACCCGCATTCAGCACGAACGGATGGCCGTCGCCCGGGACCTGCACGACTCTCTCGGGCACACCGTGTCGGTGATCGCCCTGCACGCCGACGTCGCACGGGAGGCGTTGGGCCGCGACGAGGATGCCGCCCGCTCGGCGCTGGAGTTGATCCGGTCGGCGGCCGGCCGCAGCATGGTCGACCTGCGGCGTACGGTGACGCTGCTGCGCTCGCCGGACGACCGGCCTCGCACGGTCGTCTCGCTGGCCAACCTCGACGCGGTCACCCAAGCGGCCGGCGCCGCCGGCTTCGACGTCGACGTCCGGGTCGACCTCGACACGCCCGTCCCCGGTCCGGTCGAGGCCGCCGCGTTCCGGATCGTGCAGGAGGCGATCACCAACGTGGTACGGCACTCCGCCGGCAGCCGGGTCGAGATCCGGGTACGCCAGGACGAGGACCGTCTGATCCTGTCGGTCATCGACAGCGGCACCGACGCGGAAGCACCGAAGGCAGGCACCGGACAGCCAGGCATCGGGCACGGCATCGCCGGGATGCGGGAGCGGGCCGAGAGCCTGGGCGGTCGACTCACCGCCAACCCGGTGCCGGGCGGTTTCGCCGTTCACGCCGAACTTCCGCTGGTCGGGCCGGCATGACCAGCGTGCTGATCGTCGACGACCAGGATCTCGTCCGGGCCGGCATCCGTACCCTGCTGTCGGCCGATCCGCAGATCGACGTGGTCGGGGAGGCTGCCGACGGGCGGTCCGGGCTCCGGCTCGCCCGCCAGCTTCGGCCGGATGTCGTACTCATGGACATCCGGATGCCGGTGCTGGACGGCCTGGCCGCGACCGCCGCGATCCGGGCCGACGCCGGGCTGGCCGCGACCCGGGTGCTGATCCTCACCACATTCGACGACGACGAGGACATCATCGAGGCGGTGAGCCTCGGCGCCGCCGGCTACCTGCTGAAGGACACCCCCTCGGATGAGTTGCGCCGGGCGGTGCTGACCACGGCGGCGGGCGGGAACCTGTTGTCGCCCACGGTCACCCGCCGGGTGATGGAACGGCTCGCCGCCGCACCCCGCCCGGCCCGTCCCGATCCCCGGCTGGCCGTACTGACCGAGCGGGAGCGGGCCGTGCTGGCCCGGGTCGGGTTGGGCGAGACGAACGACGAGATCGGCCGGGCGCTGTTCATCAGTCCCGCGACCGCGCGCACCTACGTGAGTCGACTGCTGGCCAAGCTGAACGCCCGGGACCGTACGGCGCTGGCGGTGATCGCGCACCGGGCCGGGTTGAGCGAGCCACCGAACGACCGCTGATGCGCAATGCGTTCGCCGACACCGGCCCTGCGGTCGTACCCTGCGGCAATGCTGTTGCGGATGTCCACCACGCTGCTCCGGACCCTGCGCGACGACCCGGCCGACGCGGAGGTGCCGAGTCATCGGCTGCTGCTGCGCGCCGGCTACCTGCGGCGGGCCGCGCCGGGCGGCTACACCTGGCTGCCACTGGGCAAGCTGGTCCTGGACCGGGTCAGCGAGATCGTGCGGGCCGAGATGGCCGAGATCGGTGGCCAGGAGGTGCACTTCCCGGCGCTGCTGCCGGCCGAGCCGTACCGCACCAGCGGGCGGTGGACGGAGTACGGCGACGACATCTTCACCCTGGCCGACCGGCGCGGTGCCGAGCACCTGCTCGCGCCGACCCACGAGGAGATGGCCGCGTTGCTGGTGAAGGACCTGTTCACCTCGTACCGGGATCTTCCGGTGACGCTGTTCCAGATCCAGACCAAGTTCCGCGACGAGGCCCGTCCCCGCGCCGGTCTGCTGCGTGGGCGCGAGTTCCTGATGAAGGACGCGTACTCCTTCGACCTGGACGACGAGGGCCTGCGGGCGGCGTACGGCCGGCACCGCGCGGCGTACCAGAAGATCTTCGACCGACTCGGCCTGGACTACACCGTGGTGCACGCCGTGTCGGGGGCGATGGGCGGTTCCGCGTCGGAGGAGTTCCTGGCCACCGCAGCGGTCGGGGAGGACACCTACGTCGGCTGCACCGACTGTGACCATGCGGCCAACACCGAGGCGGTCACCACGCCCGTGCCACCGGCCGGCGATCCGCTTCGGCAACCGGCCGTCGAGGTGCACGACACCCCGGAGACGCCGACGATCGCCAGTCTGGTCGCTCTGGCCAACGAGCGGGCGCTCGCCGGTCGGACCGACTGGACGGCCGCCGACACCCTGAAGAACGTGGTGCTGACCGTACGCCGCCCGGGTGTCGAGGAGACCGAACTGCTTGTCGTCGGGGTGCCCGGCGACCGGGAGGTGGACCTGAAGCGGCTGGCCGCCGCGCTGTCACCGGCCACCGTGGACATCTTCGACGGCTGGGACGCCCATCCGGAACTTGTCCGCGGCTACATCGGGCCGCAGGTGCTCGACAAGCTCGGTCTCCGTTACCTGGTCGATCCCCGGGTCGTGGCGGGGACGGCCTGGCTGACCGGTGCCAACGAACCGGGCCGGCACGCCACGAACGTGGTGTGCGGTCGGGACTTCACCCCCGACGGCACGGTCGAGGCCGCCGAGGTGCGTCCCGGCGACCCCTGCCCGGCCTGTGCGCAGGGCCGGCTGACGATGCGCCGGGGCATCGAGATCGGGCACATCTTCCAACTCGGCCGCCGCTACACCGATGCCTTCGCCGTCGACGTGCTCGGCCCGCAGGGCAAGCCGGTGCGACTCACCATGGGCTGCTACGGCATCGGGGTGTCCCGGGCGGTGGCGGCCATCGCCGAACAGCACCACGACGAGCGGGGACTGGTCTGGCCGACGTCTGTCGCGCCGTGCGACGTACACCTGGTGGCTGCGGGCAAGGGCCCGCAGCTCGACGCGGCCGTGGACCTCGGCGCGCAGCTGTCCGCGGCCGGCCTGCGGGTGCTCGTGGACGACCGGGTCGGCGTCTCGGCCGGGGTGAAGTTCACCGACGCCGAGCTGATCGGCATCCCACGCACCGTCGTGGTCGGCCGCCGTCTCGCCGACGGGTACGTCGAACTGCGTGATCGGGCCACCGGCGAGCGCGTCGAACTGCCGGTGCCTGACCTGCTCGCCCAGCTGACGCCTGCGACGCAGCGGTGAGCCTTGCGCCGAATGGGGTGTAGTCGCCGGAGAACGGGGTACCGCATTCCGATCGGCCGAAAACGTTGCATGGAGGCTCTCATGTCCGACTACCGCGTCGCCGACGTGATGACCCGACAGGTCATCTACCTGCCGGCGGAGACCACCCTCGACGAGGCGGCCCGGGTGATGAAGGAGGCCGACATCGGTGACGTCGTCGTCACCGAAGGCGCCACCCTCGCCGGTCTGCTCACCGACCGCGACATCGTGGTCCGGGCGGTCGCCGCCAACAGCGACCCCACCAGCACGACGATCGGCTCGATCACCACCCGCGAGGTGGTGATGATCGAGCAGAACTGCTCCCCCGGTGACGCGGCGGCGCTGATGCGCGAACGGGGCGTACGCCGGGTGCTGGTCTGCGACGCCGAACGCAAGCTGGTCGGCATCGTCTCCCTCGGTGACCTGGCCGTGCAGTTCGACCCGCAGTCCGCCCTCGGGCAGATCAGCGAGCAAGCCCCGACGCTGTGAGGGTGGCACGCCGGTAGCCTGGCGGGATGCCCGAGATGCCGAGCAAGCTGGCCGAGATCGTGGACGAGTTCGCCGCCGCCCCGCGTGACGTGGTGCTGGAGATGCTGCTGGAGTACTCCGACGCGGTGCCGCCGCTGCCCGCCGGGCAGGAGGGCCACGAGGGCATGGAGCAGGTGCCGGAGTGCCAGACGTCGTTCTTCCTGCGCGCCGAGGTGACGCCCGAGGGCACGGTGCGCACCCTGTTCGACTGCCCGCCGGAGGCGCCGACCACGCGGGCGTTCGCCGGCATCCTCGCCGAAGGGCTGGCCGGGGCCAGCCCTGAGCAGGTGCTCGCCGTGCCGGACGACCTGTATCAGCGGATGGGTCTCGCGCAGGCGATCAGTCCGCTGCGGGTGCGTGGCGGCACCGCCATCCTGGGTCGGCTCAAGCGGCAGGTGCGGGAACAGATCGCCGGGTCGGCGAGTTGACGCCGGTTATGGAGATCGACATCTACGCCGACGTGGTCTGCCCCTGGTGCTGGATCGGCCGGCGGCGACTCGACCTGGCCCTGGCCTCGTACGACGGCAAGGTCACCGTCCGGCAGCGCCCCTTCCAGCTCGACCCGACGCCGGTGACCGAGCCCCGGCCGCTGTTGACGGCGCTGGCCGAGAAGTTCGGCGGGCCGAATCGCGTCGGTCCGATGGTCTCCCAGGTCACCGAGATCGGTGCAACCATCGGGCTGGATTTCCACTTCGAGCGGGCGATCGCGGCAAACACCTTCGACGCGCACCGGCTGATCGGCTGGGCCGACGAGCGGGGTCACGGCGCTGAGATGGTCGAGGCGCTGCACCGCGCCCACTTCACCGACGGCGTCGACATCGGTTCCGCGGAGGTGCTCGCCGCCGTCGCCGCCGAGGTCGGCCTGGACGGCGCCGAGGCCCGCCGGTTCCTCGACTCCGAGGCGGGAGTCGCCGAACTCACCGACGAACTGGCCGCCGCCCACCAGATCGGGGTGACAAGCGTGCCCACCTTCGTGCTCGCCGGCAAGTACGTGGTCGCGGGCGCTCAGGAGCCGGCCACGCTGCTGGCCGCCCTCGCCGAGGTGGAGCGACGCGAGGCCGCCGACGGCTGAGCCGTCGGCGATGTTTCACGTGCAACAACATCGACGGCGATCAGCAGCTAGGCCGGCTTGGCCAGGTCCTCCACCACCCGCGCGTTCGGCAGGGCGGCCAACGCCGCCCCGGGCAGCGCGATCTTGCTGTGCCGTACGCCCGATCCGACTATGACGTACGGGGTGGCGACCACGCGCGCGTCGATCAGGATCGGCCACTGCGCCGGCAGACCGATCGGGGTGATCCCGCCGTACTCCATGCCGGTCAACTCGACCGCGTCGGTCATCGGCGCGAAGCTGGCCTTGCGGACGTCCAGGGCCCGCCGGGCCACCCCGTTGACGTCGGCCCGGGTGGTGGCGAGCACCAGGCAGGCCGCGTAGCGGATCACGCCCTCACGCTTGCCGGCGACCACCACGCAGTTCGCCGACTCGTCCAGCCCCACCTCGTACGCGGCGCAGAACTCGGCGGTGTCGGCGAGGTCGGCATCGATCGGCGCGACAAGCACCGAGTCGACCTCCACCGAGGCGTCGGTCGGCCAGGCGGCGAGCGCGGCGGCCACCGGCGCGGCAAGCAGGTCGGGGCGGGTACGGGCAGGCTCGGTCTTCAACGTTCCCATCACAGCTGAGATCGTCGCATCCGCCGCAGGTCACACCGCAGGCAGCCGACCGAATCACCCGAGCCGGACCGCGGCCGAGCCGTCAGCCGTTGTTGCTGAGGAAGCCGTGCTTCTGAAGCAGCGCCCGGTCCCGGGCCGCGGCCATCTCCTCCGCCCGTTGGGCCTGCACGCGCCGCATCTCGACGTCCTCAAGGGCATGCCGGACGGCGAGCCGGATCACCCCGTACAGGAAGATGAACCCGCAGACGTACAGGATGCTTGTGGTGACGAACGTGAGCATGATTCGACCCTAGGGCGGGCGTACGGCGACACGTGTCGTCTCCGGCACCGTCCCTCATTCGGGTGAACGTCCGACTCACCGCACCAGGTCGACAACGGTGATCGCGAAGAAGATCGCGATCACCGCCTCGCTGACGATCCACGAGTGGGTGTCCGCCCACTTCCTGATCCTGGGCAGCACCACCTCGGCCCGGTGCCCGAGCAGCAGCAGAGCCAGCAACGGCAGGGCCAGCAGGGTCAAGGTGAGCAGCACGAACGGCAGCAGATGCCACCAGGCCTCATCACGTCGTGCCGCGGCGGCCCCGACCGCGATCATCGTCAGGCCGTCGGTCGGATTCGCCAGGAAGAGCAGCACGCCGACCCGGAACGCGTACCCGGGGCTGGCGTGTTGGAGCCGACCCATCCAGCCGGGCGGTCCATGGTGGCGAAGCAGGTAGACCACGACCGCCAGCACCACCAGCAGCCCGAGGACGAGCCAGTCGATGTTCCGCTCCACGGCACCACGTTCACTGCCGGTCGACAACCGGATCCGGAACAGCCGCAGCGCCGACCAGGCGAGCGTCGTACCGCCACCCACCACGATCGCCGCACCCGCCAGGTAGCCCAGCGACACGGCCTGCGGCCGGTCGGAGGAGGCGAAGAAGACCGCCGCCACCAACTGGGTGCCGGCGACCATGACCACCGCCAGCGGCAGCAGCGTCAGGAAAGCCATCGGCAGCCGATCACCGCCGGACACGACCGGCCCGCACTCATCCCGACCCTCCCCACACCCCGCCGTCATCCGGCATTCCACCCACCGAACCGGCTCAGGCCCACCCGAACGGGAAAACTTCCCCCACCCGGACGGGCATAACGGACGCCCCGCCGGGAAGCCAGGCCGCCGGGCACGACCGGTAGGAGGCGAGATGCGGTACGGCAGAAGCAGCGGGAAGCTGACCAGGCACCCGATCCGTGCCACGCGTCGATGACGTCCCTCGGCGGCCTCGTCCGCCGCCTCCGGCCACCTGTCGACGTGCCGCTGGTGAACGATGTCGCCCGCGACGCCGGCGCAGCCGTCACCCGGCTGGCCCGCACGATCGGGCTCAGCAGCCGCCGGGTCTGGTCCCGGCCGGGACGCCACCACATCGAGGTGCACGGCGTCTGCCAGGACGGCGGCGACGTCCTCGCCCGCCAGGTCGAAACGGCGCTGCAACGAATGCCCGGCGTGCAATGGGCCCGCGTCAACGCCCCCTCGGGCCGGGTCATCGTCGCCGTCGACACACCCGGACCGAAGGTCCGCGAACTCATCGCCACCATCGCCCGCACCGAACGCACCTGCCCGCACGAACCCGACCCGGACATCCCCCCGCCGCAACCACCCGAGGAAGGGCCACGAACCGCCCGTACGCTCGGCGCGCTCGCCTCCGACGCCCTCGGTCTGACCATCTCCGCGGCCACCCGCATCCTGCCCATCACGCCGATCCCCGCCGAGGTCGCCGGCCTGCTCGGCGCCGTCGACCTGCACCCCAGGCTGCACGCCCTCGCCGGACTCGGCATCCGCAGCGACCCCCGCGCTGACCTGCTGTTCCCGCTCGCCGAGGCGGTGGTGCAGGGCCTCGCCGGTGGCTGGACGGGCATCGTGCTCGACGGGGCGCAGCGGATCGTGCAGTGGGGCGAAGGGCTGGCCCAACTGCGCGCCTGGGAGAAGGCGGAACCTCGACTCACCGGGGAACCGGAACGCGCCGTCGCCCGTACGCCCGACGGTGAGCGGCCCTGCCCGAAGCCGGACAGCACCGTCGACAGGTACAAGACCCGGATGCTCGGCGGCGGGGTGGCGGCCTTCGCCGCGGCGGCACCGGTGATCGGCCCGAAACGCGCCGCCGCGCTGGGCCTGTCCGCGCTGCCGAAGGCACCCGGCAGCGGTCGTGAAGGGTACGGTGCCCAGCTCGGCTGGATCCTCGCCAAGCGCGGCGTCATCGCCATGGACCGAAGCGTGCTCCGCGAACTCGACCGGATCGACACCCTGGTGCTGGACACCCGGGTGCTCGGCACCGACCGGGGCGTACTGGCCGACCTGGCCCCGCTGCCCGGCGCCGACACCTCCCAGGTGGCCGCGCGGGCCTTCGCCCTGTTCGATCCGGACGCTCCGGGCGAGCTACGCCGAAGCGACGGCTGGCAACTCGGCCCCCTCGACCAACTCGACGTGCACGACCCCGGCGACACCGACGACAGCCGCCGGCTGCGCGAACGTGGCGGAAACCTGCTCGGCCTCGCCCAGGGCGGCACCCTGGCGGCCGTGCTCCGGGTCGATCCGGAACCCGCACCGGGCGTCGACAGCCTGCCGGCCGTCGCCCGGCAGGCCGGACTGCGGATCATCGTGGCCGGCGGCGACGCCCAGCGACACGCCTTCGCCGACGCGCTGCTGCCCGGCGAGGACCAGCTGGCCGCATCGATCCGTGTGCTGCAACGCGAAGGCGCCATGGTGATGCTCGTATCCGGCGACCGGGCGGCGCTCGCCGCTGCGGACTGCGGCCTGGGCGTCGCCGAGCCGGAGGCGCTGCCACCGTGGGGTGCGCACCTGCTCATCGGCACCGACCTGCGGATCGCCGCACTGATCATCGAGGCGGCCGGGGTGGCCCGCCGGATGACCGTGCAGAACATGCGCGTCGGCCTGGCCGGTACCGGTCTCGGCGCACTTAGCGCACTCACCGCCGACCGTGCCGTCCTGCCCGTCCGTACCCTCTCCGCGGTCAACGGCGCGGCGGCGCTGGCCTTCGGCCACGGCGTGTGGCGGGCCACCCGGCTCTCCGAGCACGCCGAAACCCCCGCCCCCGCCATCACCGCCTGGCACCTGATGCCGGTGCCGACCGTCCTGCAACAACTCGGCAGCAGCCCCGACGGGCTGACCGACAGCGAGGCCGAACGCCGCCAGGCCAGCAGCCCCGGCGAGGCGGGCGGGCGCGGCGGGCTGCTCCGCGCCTTCGCCGACGAACTGGTCAACCCGCTCACGCCGATCCTGGTCACCGGCGCGGCGCTCTCCGCCAGCTTCGGTTCCCTTGTCGACGCGGCCCTGGTCGGTGGAGTCGTCGGCGGCTCCGCGCTCGTCGGCGCCGTGCACCAGCGCAACACCGAGAAGGCCCTGTCCCAACTGCTGTCCCGCTCAGCGGTGACCGCCCGGGTCCGCCGAGCCGGCACCGAACGGATGGTGCCCGCCGACGACCTCGTACCCGGTGATGTGATCGTGCTCGAATCCGGCGACGCCGTGCCCGCCGACTGCCGGGTGCTGGACTCCGTCGGCCTGGAGGCCGACGAGTCCTCCCTGACCGGCGAGTCGCTGCCGGTCAGCAAGAACGACCAGCCGGTAGTCGCCGCGGCCGTCGCCGAACGACGATCGATGCTCTACGAGGGCACCACGATCGCCGCCGGACAGGGCACCGCCGTGGTGGTGGCCACCGGCGCCGACACCGAAGCCGGCCGCAGCCTCGCCCTGGCCCGGCAGGCACCACCGGCCAGCGGGGTCGAAGCCCGGCTGGGCAACCTGACACGTGCCGCGATCCCCCTGGCCGCCGGTTCGGCGGTGGCGGTGGTCGGTGCCGGGCTGCTGCGCGGCGTACCCCTGGGTCAGACCGCCGCGACCGCCGCGAACCTGGCCGTGGCCTCGGTGCCCGAAGGACTGCCGTTCCTGGTCAGCGCGGCCCAGCTGGCCGCCGCACGACGCCTCGCCGGGCACGGCGCGCTGGTCCGCAACCCGCGCACCATCGAGGCGCTGGGTCGGGTCGACGTGCTCTGCTTCGACAAGACCGGCACCCTCACCGAGGGACATCTGCTGCTCGCCGGCGTCGGCGACGCGGACGGGTACGCCTCGACGGAACAACTCGACGACCGGCTGCGGCGTGCCCTCGCGGCGGCCTTACGCGCCACCCCCACCGCCGACGACCCGGAAGAGTTGTCCATGCAGACCGACCGCGCGGTGCTGCGCGGCGCACGCGCCGCCGGGGTGCACGAACAGGACTCGGCTCCGGGCTGGCGGGCGGCAGGCGGTCTGCCGTTCGAACCCTCCCGCGGCTACCACGCCACCGTCGGCGAAACCCAGGGCCGGATGCTGTTGAGCGTCAAGGGCGCGCCCGAGAAGGTGCTGCCCCGATGCGCCGCCCGCCGGACCGGCGGGCACGACGAGCCGCTCGACGACGCCGGCCGCACCGACCTGCACCGGCAACTCGGCGAACGCGCCGGGGCGGGACACCGCGTCCTCGCCATCGCCGAACGCTTCGTCGACGACCCCGACATCACCGACGACGACGTCGCCGACCTGACCTTCACCGGCTTCCTCACGATCGCCGACGGAGTACGGGACAGCGCCGCACCGGCCGTCCGCCGGATCCGGCAGGCCGGCGTCCACACCATCATGATCACCGGTGACCATCCGGCGACCGCCGAGGCGATCGCCGCCACCATCAGCCATGGCGAAGCCCAGCGCGTCGTCACCGCCACCGAACTCGACGAACTCGACGACGACGCCCTCGCCGACCGGCTCGCCGCGACCGACGTGGTGGCCCGCTGCACCCCGACCCACAAGGTCCGCATCATCCAGGCGTTGCAGAAACGCGGGCGGACCGTGGCGATGACCGGCGACGGCGCCAACGACGCACCCGCCATCCGGCTCGCCGACGTGGGCATCGCCCTCGGCCAACGCGGCACCCCCGCGGCCCGGGCCGCCGCCGACCTGGTCGTCACCGACGACCGGTTGGAAACCATCATCGCCACCCTGGTCGAGGGCCGCGCGATGTGGTCCTCGGTACGTCACGCGCTGAGCATCCTGGTCGGCGGCAACCTAGGCGAGATCGCGTTCAGCGTGCTGACCGCCGCCGCCACCGGGCAGGCCGCCCTCAACGGCCGCCAACTGCTCCTGGTCAACCTGCTCACCGACATGGCCCCCGCAATGGCCATCGCCGTCCGCCCACCCGCCGCCGACCACGCCGACGGCATGCTGCGCGAAGGGCCCGACCGCTCGCTCGGCCAGACCATGACCAAGGAGATCGGACTGCGCGCGGCCGCCACCATGCTGGGCGCGACCGCCGGTTGGACGTTGGCCCGCTACACCGGCCGCCGCCGACGCGCCGGCACCGTCGCCCTGGTCTCCCTGGTCGGTACGCAGCTCGGGCAGACCGTACTGGCCGGCGGCACCAGCCCGACCGTGCTCGCCTCCACCGCCGTGTCGTTCGGCGTGCTGGCCGCGGTGGTGCAGACGCCCGGGGTGAGTCAGTTCTTCGGGTGCACCCCGCTCGGCCCGGTCGGTTGGACGATCGCCACCGGCTCCGCCCTCGGTGCCACCTTCGCCAACGGCGCCATGACCAAGCTGGTGGCCCGGCTACCCCCACTCGACCGCCCGAACACCAACCACGCCGACGCCGACCATGCCGATCACGCTGATCACGGTGACCAGCAGTCGCCGGAGTCGCCATCCTGAGCTCGGTTCGGGCGTGACATCACCTCCACCGCCCGCACCGCCACCCGGTCGCACCGGCCCCGGCCGAGACGGTGGCTCACGGCTGGCCGACTATCAGACGCAGGGAACCGTTGAAGGTCGGCTGGGTGCGCAGGTGCCCGTGTCGCGCTTCCCAGACACCCGAGTCGAGGTCGTCCCGGAGCCGCTCGACGGCACGGGTAGTCGCCGCCTCGTCGACGAAACCCCACGCCGACTGAGCGGCCCGGACCGCCGGGTCGAGGAGACGTTCCGGGCGGGCGTAGTAGGCCTCGGTGAAACCGTCCACACAGTCGACGGGAATCGGCACCTCGATGACACTCACCTCCGTACCGATGGCCTCCGCGATGGTGCTGATCGCCGGATAGCGGCGGCGCTCCACGGCTATCAGCCCCGGGGCGTACTCGGCCAGCCAGAAGCGATCGAGTGCCGCACCGTCGAAGGTGAGCACCACCACCGGGCCCCGCGCGACCCGACGCAGCTCCGCCAGCCCACGGGCGGTGTCCGCCCACTGGTGCACGGTCACGGTCGCCATCACCGCGTCGAACGCGTCATCGTCGAACGGGATGGACTCGGCAGCGGCGTCCAACGCCGGTACCGCCGTCACCGGCCGCTGACCACGCATCCGCGCCGACGGTTCGAGCGCCACCACGTACCGGTCGGTGGGCTCGTAGGAGCCCGCCCCCGCACCCACATTGAGAACGGTCCGGGCATCGCCCAACGCCGCGTGGATCAGCGCCGCGATCCGCGGATCGGGGCGCCGCTGCGCGGCGTACCCCTGGCCTTTTGTCTCGTAGTCGAAGTCACCGACCGGTGTGCCAATCATGCGGGGACGCTAAACCCGCACCTCGGGGTGCGGGTCAAGTCGACTTCGCGGCCTTGACCCGTACCCCAGGGTCCGGGTTTAGCATCGGGGACGTGCGGGTGGGTGAGCTGGCACGTCGGACCGGAACGACCATCCGGGCCCTGCGGTACTACGAGTCCGTCGGGCTGGTCGTACCCCGCCGCCTCGGCAACGGCTACCGCGAGTACGACCCCATCGCGGTCCGCCTGGTCGCCCAGATCCGGGAACTGATGGCGCTCGGCCTCAGCGTCGAGGAGACCCGCCCGTTCGTCGAATCCATCGCCGCCGGCGCCGACGACACCGACGTCTGCGCCGCCGCGCTGGCCACCTATCGGGGCACCGTCACCGCCCTGCAGCAGCGCATCGGCAAACTGACCGCCCAACGCGACGCCCTCAACGCCCGCCTCGACGCCGCAGCCACCCGCGTCGCACCCGGCCAGTCACCCGCCGGCACCGACCCAGCCGACCTGATCGGCAAACCCCTACCCGCGCTGGCCTTCTACGCCACCGACGGCCGGCCCGTCGACCTCGCCGCACTCGGCCCCGGACGCACCATCATCTTCGTCTACCCGCTCACCGGCCGCCCCGGCGTCGACCTGCCGAACAGCCTCCTGGAGGTGGCCGGCGCACTGCGCGACACCGAGCAACCAACCTGGTTCCGCGACCACCACGCCGAACTACGCACCGCCGGTGCCGACCGCGTCTACGGCCTGTCCGCACAATCCACCGGCTACCAGCGCGAACTCGTACACCGGCTGAGACTGCCGTACCCACTGATCCCGGACCCGCGCCTCAGCCTGGCCGCCGCCCTCGGCCTACCCACCTTCACCGCCGGCGACATGACACTGTACGAACGACTCACCCTGGTCATCGCCGACGACGTGATCGAGCACGTCTTCCACCCGATCCACTACCCGGCGTCACACACCCTGGACGTCATGCGCTGGCTCACCAAGAAGCGCCTACCTGCCGCGAGGTCGGGCGGGTGAGCTGGCTGCGGCTGCCGCTTTTGCCCTTTTCGGGCCACTGGTCGTCCTAGTCTGACCCCATGGATGACGTGCGACGGTACGCCGCCGAGTTTCTCGGCACGCTACTGCTGGTCTTCGTCGGGGTGGGCAGCGCGGTCGCCGCCCGCGTCGACGGTGGGGTCGTCGTCGTGGCCCTCGCCTTCGGCTTCGTGATGCTGGCGATGGTCTACACGATCGGCCCGCTCTCCGGCAGTCACGTCAATCCGGCGGTGACACTTGGTGTACTCCTGTCCGGCAAGATCTCGCCCAGCGGCGCGATCGCGTACTGGATCGCCCAGTTCGCCGGCGCCACTGTCGCCAGCGCCGTGATCTGGGGCCTGGTGCGTTGGGGAGACGTGGTGGACCAGACCGGCGCGCTGGGCAGCAACGGGTACGGCAAGCACATCAACGGAGTCGGCGCGGCGGTGCTGGAGACCATCCTGACGTTCCTGTTCGTCCTGGTGGTGCTGGTGGTGACGAGTCGCGCGGAACACGCGGCGTTCGCCGGACTGGCGATCGGCCTGACGCTCGCCGCGGCACACCTGGTGGCCGTGACGCTGACCGGTACCTCGGTGAACCCGGCCCGGTCGTTCGGCCCGGCCCTGTTCGAGGGCGGCACAGCGCTGCGGCAACTCTGGCTGTTCATCGTCTTCCCGCTGCTCGGTGGGGTGCTCGCCGCGCTGGTCGCGCCCCTGATCGTCAAGCGCAACCCGCGCTACCGCGGCGAGCCGGAGGAACCGGCGAGCAAGCCACCGCGCCGACCCCGGAGCGGACCCGAACCGGCCTGACGCTCCGAGTTCGGGCGGCTGGCTACCGGGTCAGCTCTGCTGGAAGGTGACGGGGCGACCCTGCTGCTTCCAGCCCTTGAGGCCGCCGTCGAGGTGAGCAACATCGGTGTACCCGAGGAGCTGCAGGCTCTGCGCCGCGAGGGCGGACCGGCCACCGGATGCGCAGTAGAGGATGGTCCTGGAGTTCGGATCGAACTCGGTACGGTGGTATGCGCTGGAGGGGTCGGCCCAGAACTCCAACATGCCGCGCGGGGCCAGGACAGCCCCCGGGATGGCGCCGTCCCGCGCCACCTCCTCGGGCTCTCGGATGTCGACGAGTCGCACGTCACCGGACTCCAGGTGCTGCGCCACCTCGTCGACCGAGAGGTTCCGCACCTCGCTCTTCGCTTGAGCCACCAGCTGCTGAACAGTGAGGGTCATGCCGTCCTCCTTGTCGATGCCCGCACCCTGACGTGGTGCCGGCCGTGCCCGTTGGTTTCGATCCATTCGAGCGCACCTCGTCGCCTGCTACATCCGTGCTCAGTACGGAAATTCGAACCCGGGTCGGAGGTGGACCCCGGAAAGCCGGTCCCTGATCCTTGGTGAGTGCCCGATGCGGAACAGGTCCCCAGCAGGCTTCGAGCGGCCGGTGTGACGAGGCGCGAGGCCGACGTTCTCCGGCTGGTCGGCGGACGGCTGCAGAACCGGGAGATCGCGGAAGCGCTGCACGTGTCGGAGCGCACCGTGGAGAGCCACGTCTCGTCACTGTTACGCAAGCTCGGGGTGACGCAGCGGCGAATGCTCGTCGATGCCGCCGACGAGTTTGCCGTACGCCGTCGCGGTGTCCTTCGCCAGCCGTTGTCGTCCTTCTTCGGTCGAGAGCAGGAGACGGTTCAGGTCGCCTCACTTGTCCAACGGCATCGGCTCGTCACGCTCACCGGGCCGCCGGGGGTGGGCAAGACCAGGTTGGCCCTTCACGTCGCAGGCACGCTGCCACACCCGGCAACATGGGTTCTGGTCGACCTGGCCAGCACAGCCCCGGACGATCCGGTGACGCGGGTCTTCGCCGACAGCCTGGGGATCGCCGCGGACGAACGCCGACTGCTGTCGCAACTGCGCGACGTGCTCGCACACGGCGATCACTGGTTGCTCGTCGACAACTGCGAGCACGTGGCGGAGTCGACGTCGCGACTGCTGGACGAGTTGCTCGGGACGTGCACCAGCCTGCATGTGCTCGCCACCGGACACACTCCCCTCGGCGTGGCCGGAGAGGCTCTCTACGATGTCGCGCCCCTGCAGCCCTCGGAGGCCGAGCGGCTCTTCGCGGACCGGGCCGCCAAGGCACTCCCCAGCTTCACCCTCGACGACCGGAACTCCGACGACGTCGCGGCGATCTGCCGAAAGCTGGACGGCCTACCGCTGGCCATCGAACTCGCCGCCGCTCGGCTTCGCGCCTTCTCACCCAGTGAGCTGTTCGTGCGCCTGCAGGACCGCTTCGCGCTCCTGGCCGACACCGGCCGAGGCGCGACCGGCCGGCACCGCACCTTGGAGGCCGCGATCCGCTGGAGCTACGAACTGCTCGACGAGGACGAGCGGGTGCTCTTCGAACGGTGCTCGGTGTTTCCCGGCAGCTTCGACTTCGACACCGCTGATGCGGTCGTGTCCGACCCGCCGGCCATCACCCACGACGACGTGGTGCGCGTCTTCCCGCGGCTTCTGGACCGCTCCCTGCTGTCGAGCCGGCGGGACGGGCCGACCACCGAGTACCGCTTGCTGGACAGCATCCGCCACTTCGCCCAGTCCCGCCTGGAGGAGCGTGGCGGTCTGGCCGCTATACGAGAGCGTCATGCCGTCCACCACCTGCAGGGTGGCCCCGCATGGATGGCGGATCTTCAGGGCAGGGACCAGGCCGGAGCCCTGCGCTGGTTCGAGCAGCGGTGGCCCGACATCCGGGCGGCGGTGCACTGGGCGCTCGACACGGGGAACCTGGACGCGGCCTGGACGTTCATCTCCGGGGTCGGCACCGGCTGGGAGATCCTCGGCGCCCGCGGTGAGCTCTTCGACTGGCTGGACCGCCTGCTCGAACATCCGCTGCCCCCCTCCCGCCTCGGCGTGCAGGCCGCCGTGACCGCATCGTTGCTCCGGTGCTACCAGGACACCGGAGCAGCGCTCGAAACAGCCCGGCACGGCGTCGAACTGGCAGCGGGGCCCGCGCTGGGTGAGCACAGCCGGTCCCTGGCCACCATGGCGGTGGGCTGGGCCCTGATGTACGACGGACAAGCCGAGCCGGCTCGCGAGCAGTTCCACCGGGCGGTGGACGAATTCCGTGGCCACGGAGACGACTGGCATCTCGCCTTCAGTCTCGAGGGCCTGGCCCTCGCGGGACGCGATCTCGATGACACCCTCGACCATCTCAGGCAGGCGGCAGACGCGTTCGGGCGGATCGGCGACCTGGTGAAACGCAGCAACTGCCTCATCCAGATGGCCTCCCGATGCATCGACGTGGGCTCCCAACCCGATGACATCGAGACATGGCTGACGGAAGCCCGCGACCTCGCCGAGTCGACCCCGAGCAACCACGAGAGGCTGCACGCGGAGGTCTGCCTGGCACGGCTCGAACAGCTCCGCGGACGTCCCGCAGCAGCCGGCGCAGCCTTCGAGACGCTGCTGCCCGAATTCCGCAGGATCGGCGATCTTCGCTGCCTGAGTCGATGCCTCAACGGAGTGGGCATGGCGGCGCTGCACGCGGGCGCGTACGACGTCGCCGCCGAGAACCTTGCCGACAGCGTACGGATCGCGCAGAGCACCGGAGACAGACGTGAGATCGCACAGGGCCTGCGACTGCTTGCCGAGTGTGCACTCGCAGGCGGCGGCCCCCACCGTGCCGCCCTACTGCTCGGCTGCGCGGAGGGGGTGGCCGGGCAACTCGACCCCGGCCGTCGTCCCGTGCTGGACACCGAACACCTGTTGTCGCTCTTGCGGAACAGCCTCGGCGAGTCGTTCGAGCTGGCGATGTCCCAGGGACGCGCCTCCACCCCAGCAGACCTCCTACCCAGCTGAGGCAGCGCTCGTTGACCTCGGGTCGCCGACCGGTACGGTTCGCGGGAATGACTGGCCCCACCGGACACGAAGTCAATTTGGCAGGACGAAGCCAGTCGCGACCACCGGTTCGCCGGAACGGCCGACCGAACGCCGGGGTGGGCACGATGCTGGAACCGAACGGCAGTCGATCGGCTGACACGTGCGGAGGTGGCAACGCATGCCCGACGATCCCCGATACCAGCATGCCCTCGACACCGCGGAGCGCCTCCTCGGCCAACCGTTGACCCTGCCGCTTGCCGACGGGGAACCCGCGGTCGGTCAGGACTTCCGGCGGCTGGCGACCGAGCACACCTTCGGCGACTCGTGGCCGCGACCCGGCCTGGACCTGCGGAGCCGCTGCCTGATCTCGGTGGCCGTCGCGGCGGCGCTGGGCACCCACGAGCCGCTGCGGGGGCAGTTGCGCATCGCGCTGACGTCCGGCGTGACCAAGGAGGAGATCGTCGAGCTCTTCATCCACCTGGAGGCGTACGCCGGGGCGGCCCGGGCGTTCGACAGCTACCAGGTGGCCACGGCGGTCTTCGGCGAGCACCGCTGACGACGCGCCAGCACCCGTCAACGAGGAGCCGTCCGATCGCGTTCAACCCCTGCGAGGGTGTCCACCTCCCTGCCCAGCGGAAGCAGGCTGGCGGAGTGCAGACCATCTCCCAAGCCGACGTGACGGATCGTCCCCTGCCCGCAGTGCCTGAGTGGCAACAGCGTGAACGGCTTGGCTGTACGGAGGCTGTCCTCGGACCGAGATCAACCAAGGAAAGTGCTGGTGGAGCCCAGGGGACTCGAACCC
>NZ_PNOZ01000077.1:0-27306 GCF_002879555.1 Verrucosispora sp. ts21
CCTCCCCCTCCTCCTCACCCCGTCGATCTTGCACTTGTGGTCGCCTGAATGTCTATTTCGCATAGCTTTGCCCCGACCGAAAGTGCAAGATCGACGGGGCGAGTCGCCCGGGGCGAGAGGGCGGCGGGTGGGTCAGCGGGGGTGGCGGGTGCGGGTGGGGCGGGTGGTGTGACGGTGGGTTTCGTGGGTGAGCTCACGGTGGAGGCGACGCCAGCTCTGCCAGCGGCGGGTGGACAGGTCACCGGAGGCCAGGGCGGCCTGCACGGCGCAGCCCGGCTCGGCCTCGTGCCCGCAGTCGCCGTAGCGGCAGTCGGTGGCGAGGTCGGCGATGTCGCCGAAGGCCCGGTCGAGGCCGGACTCGCCGTCGAGCAGGCCGACGGCCCGTACCCCCGGGGTGTCCAGCACCGCGCCGCCGCCGGGCAGCGGCACCAACGCCCGCCAGGTGGTGGTGTGTCGGCCCTTGCCGTCGACCCGACGGATCGACTGGGTCGGCATGACCACGGCCCCGACCAGCGCGTTGACCAGGCTCGACTTGCCGGCGCCGGAGGGCCCCAGCAGGCCGAGCGTCCGGCCCGGGACCACCTCGGCGCGCAGCGGGTCCAGCCCGGTGCCCGTCTCGGCGCTGACCGGCAGCACCGGCACCCTGGGTGCGAGGGCCGCGAGTTGACGTGCCACCGCCGCCGGGTCGGCGACCAGGTCGATCTTGGTGAGTACGACAAGCGGCCGGGCGCCCGACTCGTGCACCAGGGAGAGCAGCCGCTCGATGCGGGCGGCGTTCGGCTCGGGGTGCACCGGCTCCACCACGGCGGCGGTGTCCAGGTTGGCGGCCAGCAGTTGACCGCTGGCGTCCTTGCCGGCGGTGCGCCGGATCAGCGCGGTACGCCGGGGCAGCACCGCCTCCACCGTGACCCGCGCGTCGGGCCAGGTGCCGAGCAGCACCCAGTCGCCCGCGCCGGGTAGCCGGGTGGCGTCGCCCACGGCCGCGGCCAGCACGGCGCCGCCGCAGGAGGCGCGGACCGGGCCGTCGGAGGTGAGTACGGTGCAGACGCCACGGTCGACCCGGGCGACCCGGCCCGGGCGGTGATCGGTGTGGATACGGCTCAGGTGCGCCGCCCGGTCGTTGTCCCAACCCAGGGCGGTCAGTGTGATGTCCAAGGCTCCTCGTTCAGGGTCGCTGCGGGTGATACAGGCGTGCGGTGACCGGCATGCCCACCACCCCCTCCGCTCCGGCGCCGCGAACACCCCCACGGTAGGAGGCGCGGTGCCGGGCGGGAAGTGAATTCCCTGGCGACGCGGTCGGCGCGGCGGACTAGGGTCGAATCGTGACCACGGACCCTCTGCTGTTGACCGGTGACGTGGACGACGCCACGACCCGTCTGATCCGTACGGCGGCCCGGTTCGACGCCGCCGACCTGGCGCAGCCGTCGCTGCTGCCGGGGTGGACCCGCGGCCACGTCCTGGCCCACCTGTCCCGCAACGCCGACGCCCTGGTCAACGCGCTCACCTCGGCCCGCACCGGCGAGTTGATCCCGATGTACGCCAGCACCGAGTCCCGGACCGCCGACATCGCAGCCGGCGCACCCCGGCCGCCCGAGGAGCAGTTGGACGACCTGCGGCGCAGCGCCGACCGGTACGCCGAGGCGGTCGCGGCGATGCCGGCACCGGCGTGGGCCGCCACCGTGCAGACCCGGCGCGGTCCCCTGCCGGCGTCGCTGCTGGTCTGGCGTCGGCTACGGGAGGTGGAGATCCATCACGTCGACCTGGCCGCCGACTACCGGCCGCGGGACTGGTCGCCGGCCTTCGGTCACCGGCTGCTGCACGAGGTGGCCACCGACCTGGCCGCGCGCGACGACGCGCCGGCGCTGGTGCTGCGATTCGACGGTACGAGTCACGAACTAGTGATCGGCGACCGCGCGCAGGCGCCCGTCGTCTCCGGGCCGGCGGTCGAGATCGCGGCCTGGTTGACCGGCCGCAGCCCCGGTGCCACCCTGACCGTCACCCCCGACGGTCAACTGCCCCACCCACCTGAATGGATCTAGTCAGACATGACCTATGACGGAGAAGTCACCCCCGGCGGACCTGCCGCAGTACGCGAACTCGGCCGGCTGAGCATCACCAAGGTGTCGGTCGGGCCGATGGACAACAACGCGTACCTGCTGCGCTGCCACACCACCGGTGAGCAGGTGCTGATCGACGCCGCCAACGAGGCGCCCCGCCTGCTGGAGTTGGTCGGTGACGCCGGGCTGACCGCGGTGGTCACCACCCACCAGCACATGGACCACTGGGTGGGGTTGGAGGAGGTGGTCGCCAAGACCGGCGCCCGCGCGCTGGTGCACGCCGACGACGCGGCCGGGCTGCCGATCGAGGCGCAGACCCTCGCCGACGGCGACACCGTGCCGGTCGGCGACTGCGCCCTGGAGGTCATCCACATCAAGGGGCACACGCCGGGCTCGGTGGCGCTGCTCTACCGCGACCCCGACGGCATCCCGCACCTGTTCACCGGCGACAGCCTCTTCCCGGGCGGGGTGGGCAACACGGATCAGGATCCGGAGCGGTTCGCGGCGCTCATCGACGACGTGGAGCACAAGCTGTTCGACCGGCTGCCGGACGAGACGTGGTTCTACCCGGGTCACGGTCGGGACTCGACGCTCGGTGCGGAGCGCCCCCACCTCGGTGAGTGGCGGGCGCGCGGCTGGTGAACGCCGCATGGTCGGGGGTCAGTTGGTGACCGTACGCAGTCGACGGCGGGTGCCGAGCAGCACGATCGCGGCCAGCAGCAGACCTCCGACCATGGTGACCAGCAACGGATTCATGCCCTTGGGCAGCAGGCCGGCCAGCGACCGTGACGCGGTGCCCACCGCCAGGTAGAGGCCCGCCCAGGCGCCCGCGCCGAGCGCCGCGAAACCGAGAAACCGGGGGTACGACATGCGCAGACCGCCCGCGGCCAGCGGCAGCAGCGCGTTGAACACCGGCAGGAACGGCGCGATCAGCACCAGCCGCCCGCCGTCGCGGCGCAGGATGCGTTCGGCCGCCGCCCAGCGGGGTTCCCCGACCCAGGCGCCGACGTGGCTGTACCGCAGCCGCTCACCCCAGCGCCGGCCGACGAGGAACGTCAGCGACCAGCCGACGAGGCAGCCGGTGACCACGGAGACGAAGGTCGCCAGGCCGGTGCTGGGCGTGCCGACGGCCACCGCGGCGAGCACCGCCACGTCACCGGGGACCAGGACGCCGAACAGCGGCACCGCGTCGAAGAGCATGACAACCCCGAGCACGGCCATCAGCAGAGCGACGGGTAACTCTCCGACCTGGGCCAGCTCGTCTGCCATGCCTCGTACGCTATGGCCTGACCGCCACGACGAACATCGGGTTTCCACCCGACGTTGACGGAGATCACCTCCGGGTGATCCCGGAGACGCGCAGGGCAGTCTTATGCGTCGCTCCTCCGACACCTGAGGCACTTCACCCGGCAAATCGGCCTTTCACCGGCTAATGTCGGGAAAGTATCGGGCGATCACCGGCGCGCAGTCGGGGGTCGCCTGCTGGAACAGGGAGAGAGAACGCATGGCAACCGGCACCGTGAAGTGGTTCAACTCGGAAAAGGGCTTCGGTTTCATCGAGCAGGACGGCGGCGGACCTGACGTGTTCGTCCATTACTCGGCGATCGCCAGCTCCGGATATCGGGAGCTGACCGAGGGCCAGAAGGTCGAGTTCGATGTGACCCAGGGACAGAAGGGTCCACAGGCGGACAACGTTCGCGCGCTGTAACCGGTGCCTGTGGCGGCGGCCGGAACCGGCCGCCGCCACCCGTAACCTACGTCGCCCGGCCGCGGTCAGGCGGCCAGCCGTCGACCCAACTCCCGCACCACCTGCTCGGCGACGGTGGGCGGAATCGCCGCGGCGATCTCCTGCGGGGTGAGTCCGGCGAGGACCCCGGCGACGATCGCCTGCTCGTCGGTGAAGTCGCGCTTCATCAGCGCGTCCATCGCCGTCTGGAGCGCGGTCAGCTGCGCTCCGATGGTGCGCAGGGTCGGATGCCCCACCTGGAACTTCGGGTCGGTGTGGTCCTCCCCCATGGCCATCCGGGTGTACGTCTGACCGATCGGATTGCGTCCGTCCAGGACGGTCAGGTTGCGGTGCACGGTCTTGAGCCAGTTGTGCTCCTCGGGTGTCATGTCGTTCGCCTCCGGCTTCTGGGTGATGAGACCGATGCTGGTCAGGTACCGGCGGAACAGCGGCCTCTGGTCGCGGTTCGCCTTGATCGAGTCGCGGAAGAAACTGAAGTGGGTGTGCCACAGATGGGAGCGGTCGCCGGTGTTACGCCGACCGAGCCGGTCCCAGCGGCGCACCACCTTGCCGTCCGGCGAGTAGATGATCTCCCGGATGTCGCGGGTGTCGGCGGCGTTGGCGACGCACTGCGCCACACACCAGGTCGAGAAGCTCGCCAGGTTGTGTCGACGGCCGTCGACAGTGACCTGGAACATGCCCACGTCGAGCGCGGCGGCATCGAGGGTCAGGCCGTTGCGGTCCCGCGACGACTCGACCACCGAGTAGTCGTTTGTCACCACCCGGTCGGACCCACAGTGGTATCCGCCGCGGTGGTTGGCATCGCCGACGATGCCTACCTCGTTGGGTTCAAGATCCTCGTCGCGCGCCCGGTTGGGGTCGCGGTTGAGGTGGTCGAGCAGTAACCGGCGGACGGCCATCAGGTTGTCTGGTGCCCGCGTCATGGGGTCCCCCTTCGCGGTCTCGTCGGAGTCGGGCGCGACCGTGACACCGCGTGACGCGGTAGGGAAGCCTCACAGGCGAGCCCGACTGTCAGCTGCACGGCGCCGGGCGTGTCACCACGATAGCCCGCAAAACCGATGAATGCCCAGCTCAGAGCGGCTTTGTTTTAGCTTGGAACAAGCTGAGAGCCAGAGTGGACGACAGGTAGGACCACTGCGGACGGCCGCTCCGGGTCGTGCAGAATCTCTCGGAAGCCGCCACGAAGAGTGACCGCCGTGCCGAGTGGTTCACCGGTGCCGGGGTTGCGGACGTACCGGGGATGGGCACCGCCGGAGAGCTGTAGCCGTAGCCGGTGTCCGGCGGCGAACCGGTGGGCGACCGGCCACATCGGCACGGTGACCGTCACCGTGCCGGAGCCGTCGGTCGGGAAGCGCCGCGGATCGATCCGGACCAGCCCGTCGCAGATGTTCCAGGACCGGCCCCGGCGGTCCACATCGCACAATCGCACGAAGACGTCGAAGTGTTCGAGTTCGCTGCGGACGTGAATGTCCGCCTGCACCGGCCCGATCACCTCCAGCGGGCCGGTCAACGACTCGCTGGTCCAGGTCAGCACGTCGGGTCGCGCCTCGACGGGCCGGTTGTCCACCGGCCCGGACCGTTGGGCCACCAGCAGCGGGCCACCAAGCGAGGGGGTCGGGTCGGCCGGGTCGTACCAGAACCCGTCCGGCGGCGACGGCACCGGCGCGGCGGTGCGCAGCGCCGATTGCGGGTGCAGATACCACCGGGTGGCCTCGGCCGGCGGCGGCCAGTCCGGCAGGTCGCGCCAACCGCCCCCGACGCCACCCACATGTATCCGCACCGGCCCACCCGCCGGCTCCGGCTCCGGAGCCACCGCGCGACGGACGCCAACGGCCGGGACGGCGACCTGGTCGGTGCCGGCAGCCGCAGTAGAGGGCCGGTCGGTGCCGGCAGGCGGAGTGGCGGCCTGGTCGGTGGCGGCGGCCGGAGTGGTGGGCTGGGCGGTGGCGGCGGTGGGCAGGTGGGTGCCGAGCCAGTCGAGTCCCTCGCGCAGTGCCGCGACGAACAGGCCGGGGCTGCCGTGGGTCCACGGGCCGATGATCAGACGCGGGCGGGCACCGAGGGCGCGCAGCGCGGCGTAGTCGCGCAGTTGGGCGGGGAGGAAGATGTCGTGCCAGCCGCTGACCATCGCCACCGGCGCCTGGACCAGGTGCAGCCGGTCGTCGAAGACGCGGCTGCGCCAGTAGTCCGCCTGCGGGGTGTGGTGGCGCAGCCACTCCTGGAAGAACGGCACGGTGACCCCGGTGGCGACCCGGTCGGCCTCGACCAGAGGCAGGTGGGACAGGGCGGCGGCCAGTCGCGGCTGTCCCCGCTTGAGTTCCCACTGCCGGGCCAGCCAGGGCACGGTCTGCGCCTCCAGCAACTCCACCCAGGTCAGCACGGTGTCCAGGGCGAACGACTCCCCGGCGTAGGTGGAGTCACGGGTGGTCGACGCGGTGGCCACGGCGACCATGGCCCGCAGGTCCTCGCCCGCGTCGGCGGCCAGCGCCCACTGCACGAAACCTTGGTAGCTCGCGCCGAACATGCCGAACGCGCCGCACCACCACCGCTGCCGGCGCAGCCAGTCGAGGGTGTCCAGCCCGTCCTCGCGTTCGTGCACGAACGGATCGAAGGTGCCGCCGGAGCCGTCGGTGCCGCGACACGCCTGGATGACCACGTGGAACCCCTGCTCGGCGGCGAGCCGGCAGAGCAGCCGCATCGGCCCACCCCGGCCGTACGGGGTACGGATCAGCACGGTGGGCGCGTCCGGCAGGTCGGGCGCGTAGTGGTCGGTACGCAGAATCACCCCGTCCCGGGCCCGCAGCGCGATGTCGCGGCGGACGGTGATCCTTCGGGTACGCGCCCGGGGCAGCCGCAACGCGGCCACGGCGAGCCGGGACGCCACCCGATCCAGCACGGGCCTCAACCCGCCCGGTGCCGCGGCGGCGGAGTGACCCGGCCGTCGCGGATCGCGTCGCGGTGCTCCCGCAGGGAGACGCCCATCGCCGTGATGAACCGGTACACGATCTCAAGTTCCTCGTCCTGGAACTCGTCCATCACACCGTCGGTACGCTCACCGAGCGGGCGGAAGAAGTCCCGGGCAACGGTGGCGCCCTGCTCCGCGTAGTGCAGCAGCACCTTGCGCCGGTCGGTGGTGTCCCGGTCGCGCCGCAGGTGCCCGGCCCGCTCCAACCGGTCGATAAGCGCGGTGACGGAGCCGGAGGAGAGGTCCAGATGTTCAGCGAGCCGGCCAGGAGTGATCGGCTCACCCGACAACTCGGCGTCCATCACCGCGATCAACGCCTGCAGGTCGGTGCCGTTGAGGCCGTGCTGGCCGGCGAAGGCGTGCCCGACGTGCTGCGCGTCCACGCAGTAGCGCCGCAGCTCGGCGGTGATCTCCGCGACCAACATCTCCCGACGGGTGTCACGCCGCCGGTACATCCCGTGCCCTGCCACGTTCCGCCGCTTCCTCCCAAGGTCCCCGGGTGCGCAGCATAGCCCAGGGTGTTATATCTCTCGACAGTCAAGATACTCGACAACGGAGACCTGTTGCGCGTCGTTTCTTGATAAGCAAGAATCTCGAAAATCAAACTATCGGCTCCCTCGGCGGGAGCCGGGCCGATCTCAACGACCGGAGCGCCGAGCATGTCTCTGTTCACCCGCGTCGCCCGCAGCCGCCGGACCGCCTGGCTCACCGTGGCCGCGGCCGTCCTCGTCGGCGTGGCCGTCTTCGGGCTACCCATTCCCAGCAACCCGGCACCGGTCTCCGCCACCGGCCTGTCCGAGCAGTGGCAGTCCACCCAGGTCGAGCGCCTGCAACGGGAGTTGCCCGCCAGCGGCGTCCAGCCGGCCGTCGTGGTGGTCAGCCGCGACGACGGCGCACCACTGAGCGAGGCGGACCGGGCGGCGATCACCGCCGACACCAGCAGCCTCAGTCGGCTCGCCGCCGGCGGTCAGGTCGCCCCGCCGCAGCTGTCCCCCGACAACACGGTGGCCCTTGTCGCCGTACCGCTGGACGCCACCGGAGGGCAGGAGGCCGTCGCCGAACGGGTGGCTGAGGTACGCGCCGAACTCGCCGACTTTCCCGGGGACCTGACCGTCCAGGTGACCGGCCCACCCGCCTTCACCGCCGACCTGACCAAGGTCTTCGAGGGCGCCGACGTCACCCTGCTCGCGTTCACCGCCGCCGTCGTCGCCGTACTGCTGCTGATCACCTACCGCAGTCCGGTGCTGTGGCTGGTTCCCCTGGTCATCGTGGCCGCCACCGAACAGATCACCCTGCGCGCGCTCGAAACGATCATCCCGGCGGTCGGCATCAACTTCGCCGGTGGCGCCGTCACCGGCATCGCCAGCGTTCTCGTCTTCGGTGCCGCCACCAACTACGCGCTGCTGCTGATCGCCCGCTACCGGGAAGAACTGCGCCGCGAGGAGGACCGCTTCGCGGCGATGCGCGCCGCCCTGCGCCGTACCGCCGAGCCGATCCTGGCCAGCGGCGGCACCGTCATGCTCGGCGTACTCACGCTGTTGTTGAGCCAGCAGGAGACGAACCGTGCGCTCGCCGTGGCCTGCGCCACCGGCATCCTGCTCGCCATGGCCTCGGCCCTGCTCGTGCTGCCCGCCGCGCTGGTGCTGCTCGGCCGCCGCCTGTTCTGGCCGTTCGTGCCGACCGTCGGCAGCGTCGGCCGGGAGGGCCGGATCTGGGGCCGCCTCGGTGCCGCCGTGATCCGTCGCCCGGTTCCCGTCGCGGTGCTCGCCACCCTGCTGCTCGCCGGGCTCGCCCTCGGTGGCCTCGGCATCCGCACCGGGCTGTCGGAGACCGAGCAGTTCCGGGTCAAGCCGGAGGCGGTGGCCGGGGCACAGACCCTCGCCGGCGCCTTCCCCGCCGGCACCACCCAGCCGCTCGCGGTGATGACCAACCCCGACGCCGTGCAGGCGGTCACCGCGGCCGCCGCCGAGGTGCCGGGAGTGGCCTCCGCCCGACCCGGTCCCGCCGGCGCCGACGTGGCCCAGGTCGACGTGGTGCTCGACGCCGAGCCGGGCACCGCCGCCGCCGACCGGACCCTGGAGCAACTCCGCGACACCGTCGGGGCCGTCGACAACTCGGCGCCGCCCGCCACCGCCGGGGTCGACCAACCGTCCGGAGCGGTCGTCGGTGGCACCGTCGCCGGCCGGTACGACTCCGCCGCCGCCGACGCCAAGGACCTGCGCCTCATCCTGCCGCTCATCCTGCTGCTCGTCGGCGCGGTACTGGTCCTGCTGCTACGCGGCCTGCTCGCCCCGGTGCTGCTGGTCACCACGGTCGTCGCCTCGTACTTCGCCAGCCTCGGCGGGGCCTGGCTGATCTTCGAACACGTCTTGAACTTCCCGGCGATGGACACCGGCGTGCCGCTGCTCGCCTTCGTCTTCCTCGTCGCGCTCGGGGTCGACTACAACATCTTCCTCGTCACCCGCGCCCGGGAGGACGCCCGCAGCACCGGCACCCGCAAGGGCATGCTCTCCGCCCTCCGCGTCACCGGCGGGGTGATCACCAGCGCCGGCATCCTGCTCGCGGCGGTCTTCGCCGTCCTCGGGGTGCTGCCGCTGATCACCCTGACCCAGATCGGCATCATCGTCTGCCTCGGCGTCCTGCTGGACACCCTGCTGGTGCGTACGGTCGTCGTCCCGGCCCTGGCGTTCATGCTCGGCGAGCGGTTCTGGTGGCCCGGTCGGATCACCCCCGAGCAGGCTCAGTAGCCCAGGCAGACGCACTCCGTCATCAGGGCTCGCACGTTGCGCACGTAGCTCGGGTTGGGGATGGCCAACGGCTGCCCCTCCCGAGCTACCGCGCCATGGCCGTAGTTGTAGGCGGCGATGACCGCGTTGAGCAGGCAGGAGTTCAGCTCGCTGGTGCACAGGTCGGTGTCGAGCCGGTAGTCGGCGTCGAAGTACATGTCGCCGATGTACTTGGTCAGCCAGGCCAGGTAGGTGCCACCCAGGTAGGCGTTGTCCCGGTAGTCCCACACGTCGTAGTTCTGGCCGAACCGCTGGTTCATCCAGGTCGCGGTGTCCGGCATCACCTGCATCAGGCCGATACCGCCGTCGCAGGCGACGATGTTGGACTGCCAGCCACTCTCCTGCCACGCCGTCGCCTTGATCAGGTCAACCGGGACCCGGATGTCCGGCGCCGACGTCGGCCAGTAGACCCGGCCGGCGGCTTCGGTCAGCGCGGCCTTGGCCTGCGCCCGACTCGCCTGGTCACCCTTGTAGCTGGGCTTGCAACTGCTCGGCGCAGGCTTGGGCGGCGCCGGCGGCACCTTCGTCTCCGTCGGCGGCTTCGGCACGGCGCGCGGCGCGGTGCTGGTGCGCTTGGGCTTCGGCGACGACTTCGGCGAGGCCGAGGCCTTGGGACTCGCGCTGGGGCTGCGGCTGACCTTCGGCGCGGCCCCCATCGCCTCCACCGCCTCAGGCGTCGGGCTCGGCTCGACCGACTCGCTCGACGGCTGCGCCTGCTCCTCGGGCAGGGCGACCGGGGCGGGCAACTCGACGGCCGGAGTGTCCACCGTGGCGCACGCACCCCCGGTGGCCAGCAGCAGGCCGGCGACCAGCGCCACGGCGAAACGCCCGACGTTGCGTCCCATGTCGATCCCCCTTCGGCAGCGACGAACGGCCGCACCCTAACAGCTAGCGATCGGCGAGGTGGTCCCCTCGCGGGCCGCGCCGGGGCGCGTTGCCGGCGGCCAGGGCACGGTCCCGGGTGGCCCAGGCGACCATGAACACGGCCGTCCACGCCGCACCCAGCAACACCGCGGCGACGGTGCCGCTGGCCGTACTCAGTCCCAGGTAGAGGCGGGCGCCACCGATGCCGACCACGCCGGCCACGGCGGTGGTCCACAGGGCCACCGCGACCGGCCACCGTGCCTCGCGGGACAACAGCCAGGCCAGCATGCACAGGCTGGCCGTCACCACCGCGCTCTGCGTGGAGAATTGCGCCACCCGGCCGTCGGCGGCCAGCTCGGTCACCAGCGCCAGCACCACAAGCGGCACGAACGCGCCGATCGTGCCGACCACACTGAGCAGGTCGGCCTGCCACGGCCGGTGCCGCCAGGCCTGCACCGCGGCCACCACGGCCACCAGCGCGATCAGCACCGAGCCACGCAGCACCGAGACGGCAAGCTGCGTCACCTCCACCGCGTCGGGCGTCCGGCGGGCCGCGAACCACCCGCCGATCACACCGTCGACCAGGGCCAGCCCGCTGTGCCGTACCGCCACCCGCATCGTCCCGGCGACCGCCAACGCGACCAGGAACAGCAGACCCACCCCGGCGGTCAGGTTGGCCAGCAACGCCCAGGTCGGCCCGAACCGCATGCTGAGCAGGAAGAACAGCAGCCCGTACCGGGCCGACAACCAGCGCACCGGCGGCAGCCGGGCGGCACGTTTCAGCAGCGCCCGCACCGGGTCGGGGTTGCGGCCCAGCCACCGGCCCGCCAACACCACCGCCACCAGCGCCGCCACCAGGGCCAGCACCGCCCCGGTCGCCTGGCCCAGCAGCCGGGACACCGTGTGGTACGACTCGCCCGCCAACCGGCCCGCCAGCACCGACGCGCCGACCCAGGTGATCACCCCGGCCAGGTTCCACGGCGCGAACCGCCGGTACGGCATGCCCGCCGCCCCGGCGAGCCGCGGCACCAACGTACGGGCGAAGGCCACCCACCGCGCGGTGAAGACGCCCCGGCCGCCCATCCGCGCCACCATCGCGTCGGCCCGCGCCCACCGGTGCGGCCCCACCCGCGCACCCCACCGACTGGCCCGCAGCCGAGGCCCGTACCGGCGACCGGCGCGAAACGCCACCGCGTCCCCCGCCGTGGCCGCGACAATCATCACCAGCAGCGCCGGACCGAGCCGGAGAGTGCCGGTGTACGCGAGGAAACCGACGAGCAGCAGGGTGGCCTCGCCCGGAGCGACCAACCCGACGATCACCGCGGTCTCCGCCGCGACCACAAGCGCCGCCACCACGTAGATCAGCCAGGACGGCAGGTGTTGCACCGAACTCAGCAGTTCATGCACGCCGGCCCCCCGGGTCACCTCAGCAAGGCTGCCCCGTCAGTGTGACAGCACCGACATGTGGCGCAGCGCACTCGCCCATCGGCGACCCCGACGCGGCATCTCGTCGGCACAGGCGGGAGGATGGAACTCATGCAGCTTCGCACCGACCTCCGCAACGTCGCCATCATCGCTCACGTCGACCACGGCAAGACCACCCTGGTCGATGCCATGTTGCGGCAGGCCGGCGCCTACGGCGCCCGGGGCGAGGTGACCGAGCGGGTGATGGACTCGATGGACCTCGAACGAGAAAAAGGCATCACCATCCTGGCCAAGAACACCGGCGTGCGCTACCTGCCCGCCGACGGCTCCGACCCGGTCACCATCAACATCATCGACACCCCCGGTCACGCCGACTTCGGTGGCGAGGTGGAACGCGGGTTGACCATGGTCGACGGCGTGGTGCTGCTGGTCGACGCCAGCGAGGGCCCGCTGCCGCAGACCCGGTTCGTGCTCCGCAAGGCCCTCAAGGCCCGCATGCCGATCATCCTGGTGATCAACAAGGTGGACCGTCCGGACGCCCGGATCAAAGAGGTCGTCGACGAGGCGTACGAACTCTTCCTCGACCTGGACGCCGACGAGTCGCAGATCGACTTCCCGATCGTCTACGCCTGCGCCCGCGACGGCATCGCCTCGCTGACCCAGCCCGCCGACGGCTCCGTGCCGCAGGACAGCACCAGCCTGGAGCCGTTGTTCCGTACCCTGCTGGACACCATCCCGCCGCCCGCCTACGACGAGCAGGCGCCGCTGCAGGCCCACGTCACCAACCTCGACGCCTCCCCGTTCCTCGGCCGACTGGCGCTGTGCCGGGTCCGGCAGGGCACCATCGCCAAGGGCCAGACCGTGGTCTGGTGCCGCACCGACGGCAGCACCCAGCGGGTACGCATCTCCGAGCTGCTGATGACCGAGGGCCTGGAGCGCAAGCCCGCCAACTCGGCCGGGCCGGGCGACATCATCGCGGTCGCCGGCATCCCCGAGATCATGATCGGCGAGACGCTGGCCGACGCGGAGAACCCGCAGCCGCTGCCGCTGATCACCGTCGACGAGCCGGCGATCTCGAT
Source organism: Verrucosispora sp. ts21 (assembly GCF_002879555.1). NCBI lineage: Bacteria > Bacillati > Actinomycetota > Actinomycetes > Micromonosporales > Micromonosporaceae > Micromonospora > Verrucosispora sp. ts21. The sequence goes on from NZ_PNOZ01000077.1 coordinate 12,924, forward strand.
GACCATCGGCACCAACAACTCGCCGCTGGTCGGCCGGGTCAAGGGTGCCAAGGTCACCGCCCGGATGGTCAAGGACCGCCTGGACAAGGAACTCGTCGGCAACGTCTCGCTGCGGGTGCTGCCCACCGAGCGACCGGACGCCTGGGAGGTCCAGGGCCGAGGCGAACTGGCGCTGGCCATCCTGGTCGAGCAGATGCGCCGCGAGTCCTTCGAGCTGACCGTCGGCAAGCCCCAGGTGGTGACCCGGGAGATCGACGGCAAGACCTGTGAGCCGGTGGAGCGGCTGACCATCGACGCCCCGGACGAATACCTCGGCGCGATCACCCAGCTGCTGGCCACCCGCAAGGGCCGGATGGAGCAGCTGGTCAACCACGGCACCGGCTGGATCCGGATGGAGTGGCTGGTCCCGGCGCGCGGCCTGATCGGCTTCCGCACCGAGTTCCTCACCGAGACCCGGGGCACCGGCATCCTGCACCACGTCTTCGAGTCCTACGAGCCCTGGTTCGGCGAGCTGCGTACCCGTAACAACGGCTCGCTGGTCGCCGACCGGGCCGGCAGCGTCACCGCGTTCGCGATGACCAACCTCCAGGAACGCGGCCAGCTCTTCGTCGAGCCCGGCACCGAGGTGTACGAGGGCATGATCGTCGGGGAGAACTCCCGCTCCGACGACATGGACGTCAACATCACCAAGGAGAAGAAGCTCACCAACATGCGCTCGTCGACCGCCGACGAGACCGAGAAGCTGATCCCGCCGCGCAAGCTGTCGCTGGAGCAGGCCCTGGAGTTCTGCCGCGAGGACGAGTGCGTCGAGGTCACCCCGGCCGCCGTACGCATCCGCAAGGTGACCCTCGACCAGACCCAGCGGGCCCGCGCCACCGCCCGCCGCAAGCACGCCGGCTGACCCTCGCACGGATGTTAAGAAGGGGCCCCTTCACCTCACCAGACGGTAAGAAGGGGCCCTTCCTTTCCGTTACCCTCGGCGGGTGATCTTCGACGGGTTGGACGCGCGACTCGATGAGGTGCCCGGGACGATCTCGGTGTACGCGGGTCGGCTCGGCGCGCCGCCCACCTGGACCCGACACGCCGAGGTCACCCACTACGCGGCGAGCACGATGAAACTGGCAGTGCTCGCCGCGGTGCACCACACGGCGGAGACCGACGGCCCGGACCTGGACACCACGATCGAGGTGACGAACCTGTTCACCTCGGCCCGCGCGGGCGCGGCACCCTTCTCCTGCGCCCCGGCGTACGACAACGACACCGAGGTCTGGGATCGACTCGGCCAGCGGGTGCCGGTGCGGTGGCTCACCGAGCGGATGATCGTACGATCCAGCAATCTCGCCACGAATCTGCTCATCGAGCACGTCGGGCTGCCCGCCGTGGCGGAGATCTGGGCGCGCGTCGGTGCCCGGCACAGCGTCACCAGGCGGGGCATCGAGGACTTCGCCGCCCGGGAGGCCGGGATCAGCAACCTGGTCACCGCCGCCGACCTGACCGCCCTGCTCGACGCCGTCGCCACCGGCGTCACCCGTCCCGGACCGATCGCCTCACCGGCCGGCTGCGCGGCGATGCTCGACGTGCTCTGCGGGCAGCAGATCCGGCAGGACATCGCCGAAGGGCTGCCGGCCGGCACCCGGCTGGCTCACAAGAACGGCTGGGTACGCGGCGTCCGGCACGGTGCCGCCGTGGTCTTCCCCGACGACACCGCCCCGTACCTGCTCGTCGTCTGCACCACCACGTCGCTCGACGACGACCAGCGCAGCCAGGACACCGACGCCGACGCCCGCGAACTGGTCGCCGACATCTCGGCGCAGGTCTGGCAGGCTCGCCACGACCTCACCACCGCCGACCTACGCTGAGCCCGCCGGCGGCCTCGCATCCTCACCACGGCCGACCCGCGCTGCGCCCGCCGGCGGCCTCGCGTCAGCGTCCTGCCCCGGTGAGATCGCGTCGCCGGTCCCGCGACGACTTCACCAGGCTGGCCACCGTCGCCACGGCCAGGATGCCCACGATCGCCAGCAGGGACAGCCAGATCGGGATGTGCGGCGCCCAACCCACTGGCTCGCCACCGTTGAGGAAGAACAACGAGTTCTCCGCCAGCGCCTCCAGGATGAGCTTGACCCCGATGAAACCGAGCACCACGGCCAGGCCGTAGCTCAGGTAGATCAGGCGGTTCAGCAGTCCGCCGAGCAGGAAGTACAGCTGCCGCAGCCCCATCAACGCGAAGACGTTTGCGGTGAAGACGAGGTACGGCTCGTGGGTGATGCCGAAGATCGCCGGAATCGAGTCCAGCGCGAAGAGCAGGTCGGTCGTCCCGATCGCGATCATGACGATGAGCATCGGGGTGAACATCCGGCGGCCGTGCTCCCGGGTGGTCAGCCGCGCGGCGTCGTAGCCTCGGGAGATCGGCAGCGCGCGCCGGCTCCACCGGATCAGCACGTTTTCCTGGAACTCGTCCTCGGCCGATTCGCCCTGCCGGGCCAGGTTGATCGCGGTGTAGATGAGGAACGCGCCGAAGATGTAGAAGACCCAGCTGAACTGTGAGATCAACGCCGCGCCCAGCGCGATGAAGCCACCGCGCATGATCAGCGCCAGCACGATGCCGACGAGCAGCACCTTCTGCTGGTACTGCCGGGGCACCGCGAAACGGGCCATGATGATCATGAAGACGAAGAGGTTGTCCACCGAGAGGCTGTACTCGGTCAGCCAGCCGGTGTAGAACTGTCCGGCCACGCTCCCCCCGGCGGTGAGCCAGAGCCCGACGCCGAAGAGCAGGGCCAGCCCCACGTAGAAGGCGACCCAGAGGCTCGACTCACGCACGCTCGGCTCATGGGGCCGACGCCCGATGATGAACAGGTCCACCAGGAGCACCGCGGTCAGCGCGACGAGCGTGATCGCCCACACGAGTCCGGACACGTTCAACAGTCTCATCCTCCTGGCAAGGCCCCAGCAACCGGCACACGCACGCCTCGCCGGAGACGGGGCCGAGCGCCGACCATTCTGGCGTACGACAGCCGTCGATCGTCCAGCGGTGCCGCCTCGGGTTGCCCTGAGCCACCCACTCTAGGCATCCTAGGAGGCTAGGTGTCATTCGCCGTGCCCGACCGGGGTGTGAGAATCGCCGGCGGCCGCCCACCGCGGCGCGGCCCGCCATGGCAGGCTGCCGGCATGGTTCTTGAGGTCGCGCTGATCGACGTGGTACCCGGCCAGGAAGACGCCTTCGCCGCCGCGTACGCCGAGGGACATCCCGTGTTGGCCGGCACCCCCGGCTGCCGCTCGGTACGGATGACCCGGGGCGTCGAATCGCCCTCCCGCTTCGTGCTGCTCGTCGAATGGGACTCGGTCCAGGCGCACGAGGAGAACTTCCGGGCCAGCGACAGGTTCGTCAGGTGGCGGGAGTTGATCGGCCCGTACTTCGCCAGCCCGCCCCGGGTCGAGCACTTCGTGGACGTGCCGGCCTGACCGCGCCGGGACACCGACGCCGAACTCCGGCGTCGGAGTTCTGTCGTACCCCTCGCCTATCCTGCGCCTCGCGTCGGCACCACTCCCGACGGGCTACGGGGGCGCCGGGCGAGGTGCCGACGCACCCAGCTCACCCGTCGAGCCAGCCGGCCAGTACCCGTGCCGTCTCCTGCTCCGGCAACGCCGCTTCCAGCAGTTGCTGCGTCATCCGCTCGTACCGGTCGACGTCGGTCGCGGTGGTCAACCGCACGTCCGTGGTCAGCGCCTCCAGCATCACCGTCCGAGGATCGGCCGGATCGGGGAAGGAGTAGGAGGAGAACGGAGTCAGCGGCAGCGGCCCGGCCCCGGCCCCGCTCGGCAACAGCCGGATCGTCACGTGCGGCAACTCGGTCAGGTCGAGCAGGTGCCGCAGTTGACCGCGCCAGACCTCGACGGGATCACCGGCCGACGCGCAGGCCACCTCGGTGATCAGCGCCGTGTAGCGCGGCGGCTCGACCCGACGCAGCACCGCGTGCCGGGCCGACCGGGCCCGCAGGTCGGCCTCCACATCCACCTGGGGATCGATGAGCTGACCGGCGGCGATGCGCAGGCGGGCGTACGCCGGGCTCTGAAGTAGACCCGGCACGACGCAGGGCTGGTATTCCACTATGCCCGCCGCGCCGGCTTCGAGCTCGGCGTAGGTGCGCTGCCGCTCCCCCATCTCGCCCAGCGCCTTCCACCAGCCGCGGCTGGTCGCGGCGTCGCGGGCGATGACGATCAACGCATCGCGTTGCGACGGCGGCACCTGGTAGATGTCGAGCAGATCCAGCACGTCGGCCAGATCGGGGCGGCTCTGCCCCAACTCGATGCGGGACAGCTTGGAAGTGGATGCCCAACCGAGCCGGTCACACACCTGTTCCAGTGTCAATGTCTCTCGTCGCCGCAGCTGTCGCAGCTCGGCTCCGAGCCGCGCTCGTCGAATGACCGGACTCGTTGGCAACGGCATTCCCGCCTCCCCACGCAGGGAGAGTACGCACGACGATCACCCAGCGCAATAGGATGCTCGCATTCCGCTACCCTCCCCAACCGGAACAGCTTTCACCGAGAAGCGTGTCGTCGCACCCGGATCACCGCACGCCGGCCGCGTCCATCCCCCGCAGCTCCTTCTTCAGCTCCGAGACCTCGTCGCGGATCCGGGCGGCCAACTCGAACTGAAGCTCCCGCGCGGCGGCCAGCATCTGGTCGCTGAGGTCCTGGATGAGCTGCGCCAACTCCGCCCGCGCCATGCCTTCCCGAGCAGGCGTGCCGGCACCGGCCCGGACCCGACTGCGGGTCTCCTTCACCGGTGCCTTGCCCCGGGACAGTTGCCGCACCGCACCGCCCACCCGGGTCGCCTCGATGTCCTCCGCCTCGCGGTAGATGTCGTCGAGAATGTCGTGGATCTTTTTCCGCAGCGGCTCGGGTGAGATGCCGTGCGCCTCGTTGTGCGCGATCTGCTTGGCCCGACGCCGGTTCGTCTCGTCGATCGCGCTCGCCATCGACGGTGTGATCTTGTCGGCGTACATGTGGACCTGACCGGAGACGTTGCGGGCCGCCCGACCGATGGTCTGGATCAGCGACCGGCCGCTGCGCAGGAAGCCTTCCTTGTCCGCGTCGAGGATCGCCACCAGCGAGACCTCCGGCAGGTCGAGACCCTCCCGCAGCAGGTTGATGCCGACCAGCACGTCGTAGTCGCCCCGCCGCAGCTCCCGCAGCAGCTCCACCCGGCGCAACGTGTCGACCTCGGAGTGCAGGTAACGCACCCGGATGCCGTTCTCCAGCAGATAATCCGACAGATCCTCGGCCATCTTCTTGGTCAACGTGGTGACCAGGACCCGCTCGTCGCGCTCGGTCCGCAGTTTGATCTCGTGCATCAGGTCGTCGATCTGGCCCTTGGTGGGCTTGATCACGACCTCCGGATCCACCAGACCGGTCGGGCGGATGACCTGCTCGACGAACTCGCCCTGGGCGTGCTCCAGCTCCCACGGCCCCGGAGTCGCCGACAGGAACACCATCTGACCGACCCGCTCCAGGAACTCGTCGAACCGCAACGGCCGGTTGTCGGCGGCGCTGGGCAGCCGGAAACCGTGGTCGATGAGCATCCGCTTGCGGGAGGCGTCGCCTTCGTACATGCCGCCGATCTGCGGGATGGTCACGTGCGACTCGTCGATGACGGTGAGGAAGTCGTCGGGGAAGTAGTCGAGCAGGCAGTGCGGCGGACTGCCAGGCAACCGCCCGTCGATGTGCATCGAGTAGTTCTCGATGCCGGAGCAGAAACCGACCTGCCGCATCATCTCGATGTCGTACGTGGTGCGCATCCGCAACCGCTGCGCCTCCAGCAGCTTGCCCTGACGCTCCAGCTCGGCCAGCCGCTCGGCCAGCTCGGTCTCGATGTCGCGGATCGCCCGCTCCATCCGCTGCGGCCCGGCCGCGTAGTGCGTCGCCGGGAAGATCAGCAGGTTGTCCACCTCGCGCACCACGTCACCGGTGAGCGGGTTGAGGTAGTAGAGCTTCTCCACCTCGTCACCGAAGAGCTCGATCCGGACGGCCAGTTCCTCGTACGCCGGAATGATCTCCAGCGTGTCGCCGCGGACCCGGAACGTGCCGCGCTGGAAGGCCATGTCGTTGCGGGTGTACTGGATGTCGACGAGCCGACGCAGCAACTGGTCGCGATCCAGCTCCTGGCCGACGGCGACCCGCACCGCCCGATCGAGATATTCCTCCGGCGTGCCGAGGCCGTAGATCGCCGACACGGTGGCCACCACCACCACGTCGCGGCGGGTCAGCAACGACATCGTCGCCGAGTGCCGCAGCCGCTCGACCTCCTCGTTGACCGAGGAATCCTTCTCGATGTAGGTGTCGGTCTGCGGAATGTACGCCTCGGGCTGGTAGTAGTCGTAGTAGGAGACGAAATATTCCACCGCGTTGTCCGGCAGCAGCTCGCTGAACTCCTTGGCAAGCTGCGCGCAGAGCGTCTTGTTGGGCGCCAGCACCAACGTGGGGCGCTGCATGCGCTCGATCAACCACGCGGTGGTGGCGCTCTTGCCGGTGCCGGTCGCGCCGAGCAGCACCGTGTGCCGGTCGCCGCGACGCACCCGCCGCTCCAGCTCGTCGATCGCGGCCGGCTGATCGCCGGCCGGCTGGAACTCGCTGATGACCTTGAAGCGACCGTCGAGCCGGGGAATGTCGAGCGCCATACCATCCACGGTACGCGGGGGGCCTGACACTCCGCGGCGAGTACGCACCGCACGTGACCGGCCTCAATATTCGCATTGTGTGGTTCTTCTCACCCGGCTACCCTTTCCCCGTAGGCCGCTCGCGGCGGCCGACCGGGCAGGTGGCGGGCCGCACAGGTCATGCCGCCGCCGGCGCTGTGGGGTCGCAGCACCCGGATTTGCGGCGTGCGCACCCGACGTGGTCGCGCGGACGACGCGCAGACCGGCCGCCGCGAGCGCCCCTATGTCGTCACCCGATCCCGGTCCGAGGCGTTCACCCTCCGTGGAGAACAGTTCGCGACCGACGTCCGGTGCCCGAAGCGACAATCGGCACCGCGCCGGCCCGCGCCGACATCGCGCCGGCATCGGGCCCCCCGCCGGCATCGGCCTCGACGGCTCGCCGACCGCCGGCCTGCCCGGACGGGCCGGCACCCGCCGGGCCGGGCTCTCCCACCGCCTGCTCGGTGCAGCCACCGACCCCGCCGGCACAGACGCAGCCGACGACGACCTCGCCGGGGCCGACGAGGAGGCCGACGAGGCCCGGCAGAGGTCCGCCCGACGACGTCGGCTCACCCTGACCGGGCTCGCGCTCACCGCCGTGCTCTCCGCCGTCATGCTGGTGGTCACCCTTGTCACCTGGCCCCCGGACGAGCCCGCGGCACGTGACATGACCTCGGCCGAACGGGACCGGTTGGCGGTCATGCGGGTGACCAACCAACGCGACCTGCGCGCCGGGTTGCACGTCACGATCGGCGCCGGCACGAACCGCACCGACCTGCTCGGCTGGGTCGACTGGTCCCGGCAACTGGTCTACGTCGACGTGGGCGGGCCCGGTGCCGGCGCGCTGCGTGGCCTGGCGCAGGCCAGCCCCGCCGTTGTGGTGTCCCGGCCCGACCCCACCGCGGTACCGGCACCCGCGATGCCACCGCTGATCCCTCCGGCCGACGGCTGGCGGATCCCTGCGGAGCAACGGCTCACCCCGCTGCTGACCATGATCTTCGCGCTCAGCGCCGAACGTCCCGACCCGGCCGACGACCTGTCCGGCCGGTGGGTCGGTCGGGACCGACGAAACGGGGAGGACGTCGACATCCTGGAGGCCGCCCCGCCGGGCACCGCAACAGCGGGCACCGCCACCCGCTACTGGCTGGACACCGCCGGACGGCTGCACCGGCTGGAGACCACGATCGCCGCGCTCGGGCGCGTCACCGTACACCTGAACCGCACCGATCGGCCGACCCTGCGGCCGGTCGACGCGCTGGGCGGCCGTCCCGGCCTGCCCCGCGCCCTCACCACCGCCGAACGCGACAGGTGGCAGCGCCTACCCGCCCGGTTACGGGCCGCCGGTGGTGCCGCCGTCACCGTGACCCTGCCCGCGTCGGCCGACGCCAATCTGCGCGGCACCGGCTGGTTGAGCTGGACCTCGGGCACCGCCTACCTCGGCGTCACCGACCTGGACAACCCCGATTCCCCCCGCACCCTGGTCCGCCGGGACGGCAACGGCGTCACCCGGATCGACGCGTCGGCGTCGGGCGACCCGGCGGGTCCGCCGCCGCTGCCACCACCGGCCACCGGATGGCGGGCCGGCGCGCACCGCACCGACACGCTGGACCCACTCGTGGCGCGGGCGCTGCGCGCCGCCCGCAGCGGCGGTCCGACCGGCAGCCCGCACCGGGTACGCGGCGACAACCTCGCCGGCACCGTGGTCGACGTCGTCGAGGTCGGCACCGGGGCCGGCCGGACCCGTTACTGGATCGACCGGTCCGGTCTGCTGCGCCGGCTGGAGCTGCCGAGCAAGGCAGGTGCCTGGGCCCAACTCGACCTGACACCCGGCCGGGTGCCCTCGTTGACCAGGCCGACCGAGGCTCGCTGACCGCAGGCTACGGACGCCATCCGGTCCTGGCCGCCCACTCCTCCGCCCGCAGGTGCTCCTCGTCGAACCACGGGTCCTTCGCCGTCGCGTACGCCCCGCTGTCCGGTGCCGAGGCCGCCAGTTCCCGCTTGAGCATCAGATAGGCGGCCCGCCGGTCCGGGTCGGCCCGCAGGTGGTCACGCATCAGCAGGGCGTACCGCCAACCGGGTGACCCGGTCACCCGCAGGTGCAGGTGGACCGGGCGGGCCGGATCGGCGCTGCCGTGCAGGCGCTTCTCCCACCGCCCGGTGCCCGCCCCTCGTGGGGTGTCCCACCAGTCGCCCGGCATCCGGGGGAAGCCGGCGTCGGCGAGCCGCTGCGCCAGCGGCCCGTCGGCCTCGGCCAGGGACGGCACGCCGAGCTGGATGTCGATGACGTCCTTGGCGGCCAGACCCGGCATCGCGGTGGAGCCGATGTGGTCGATCCGCAGGTCCGCCGGGGCGATCGCGTGCCGGATCCGGGCGGCCAGCCGGGCGTACTGCTGCGGCCAGGTCGGATCCGGTTCGGTAAGCGTCACCCGCTGCGCCCGCACCGCCCGCCGATGCCGCACGTTCTCCTCGAAGGGCACCAGGCGGTCGGACCAGAGCGCGTCGACCGCCGCGTGCAGCTGCGCCAGGCTGCCGTCGTTGCTGAGCAGCACGTCCGCCACCGCGGCCCGACCGGCGTCGTCGGCCTGACCGGCGATGCGCCGCTCGGCGTCCGCGCGGCTCATCCCCCGGTCGCGGGTCAGCCGCTCCAACCGGGTCGCCAGCGCCGTCTGCACCACGACCACAAGGTGGTACGTGGGTGCCAGCCCCACCTCCGTCAGCAGCGGTACGTCGTTGACCACCACCGCGTCGGGTGCCGCGGCAGCGACCAGCTCGGCGGTACGCGCCCGCACCCGGCGGTGGACGATCGCCTCCAACCGGCGGCGGGCCGCCTCGTCGGTGAAGACCAGGTCGGCGAGCGCGGCCCGGTCGAGGGCGCCATCGGCGTCCAGTACCCGCGTGGAGAAGGCGGCCACCACCTCGGCCAGCCCGTCGGTGCCCGGGGCCACCACCTCCCGGGAGAGCTGGTCGGCGTCGACGAGCACCGCGCCGCGCTCGACCAACCGCCGCGCCACCGCGCTCTTGCCCGAACCGATCCCGCCGGTCAACCCCACCTTCAGCACGTCACTCAGTCAACCCGATCATCGCCGCACCGCCAAACAGGAGCCCGCCAAGTCCGTGCCCGGTGCGCCATACCGGCACCCACGACGGCGAGGGCCTGCGGTGGGCTCCGGTGCACCGCATCCGTAACGGCGAGGGCCCCGCCTCGAACCCGGAGATCCGGGTCGAAGCGGGGCCCTGCGGTGTTGCTAGCGGGTCACTTACCGCCGGCGAGCTTCTCGCGCAGAGCGGCGAGCGCCTCGTCGGTGGCCAGCGTGCCAGCGGGCTCCTCGGCCTGGCGGCTGGGGGCCGCGCTGGTCGTGGTGGTGGTGCCGGTGGGCGCAGGCTGCGGGTTGGCAGCGGCCTCGGCCTCGGCGGCCCGAGAGGTCTGCACCTGCTTCTGGTGCGCCTCCCAGCGCTGCCGCGCCTCGGCGTACTGGTTCTCCCAGGTCTCGCGCTGCTTGTCGTACCCCTCGAGCCACTCGCCCGTCTCCGGGTCGAAGCCCTCCGGGTAGATGTAGTTGCCCTCGGTGTCGTAGGTCGCGGCCATGCCGTAGAGGGTCGGGTCGAAGTGCTCCTCGCCCTCGACGAAGCCCTCGTTGGCCTGCTTGAGCGACAGCGAGATCCGGCGGCGCTCCAGGTCGATGTCGATGACCTTGACCATGACCTCGGAGCCGACCTGGACGACCTGCTCCGGGATCTCCACGTGACGCTCGGCCAGCTCGGAGATGTGGACCAGGCCCTCGATGCCGTCGTCCACCCGGACGAACGCACCGAACGGCACCAGCTTGGTGACCTTACCCGGCACGATCTGCTGGATCGCGTGGGTGCGGGCGAACTGCCGCCACGGGTCCTCCTGGGTCGCCTTCAGCGACAGCGAGACCCGCTCGCGGTCCAGGTCGACGTCCAGGACCTCGACCTCGACCTCCTGGCCCACCTCGACGACCTCGGACGGGTGGTCGATGTGCTTCCAGGACAGCTCGGAGACGTGCACCAGGCCGTCCACGCCGCCCAGGTCGACGAACGCGCCGAAGTTGACGATCGAGGAGACGACGCCCTTGCGGACCTGCCCCTTCTGGAGCTTGTTGAGGAACTCGGTGCGCACCTCGGACTGCGTCTGCTCCAGCCACGCCCGGCGGGACAGAACCACGTTGTTGCGATTCTTGTCCAGCTCGATGATCTTGGCTTCGAGCTCGCGGCCGACGTACGGCTGCAGGTCGCGCACCCGCCGCATCTCGACCAGCGAGGCCGGCAGGAAGCCGCGCAGCCCGATGTCGAGGATGAGGCCACCCTTGACCACCTCGATGACCGAACCGCGGACGACGCCGTCCTCGTCCTTGATCTTTTCGATCGTGCCCCAGGCCCGCTCGTACTGCGCCCGCTTCTTGGAGAGGATCAGCCGCCCCTCCTTGTCCTCCTTCTGGAGGACCAGGGCCTCGATGTGGTCACCGACCGAGACGACCTCTGCCGGGTCCACATCGTGCTTGATCGACAACTCACGAGAGGGGATGACACCCTCGGTCTTGTAGCCGATGTCGAGCAGGACCTCGTCCCGGTCGACCTTGACGACGGTGCCTTCGACAATGTCGCCGTCGTTGAAGTACTTGATGGTCTCGTCGATCGCGGCGAGGAAAGCTTCCTCAGAGCCGATATCGTCGATGGTGACCTTGGTGGCGCTCGAGGGGGCCTCGATGCTGCTCGTCATGTGGGCGGTTGCTCCGGTCGGATGTGTGTCACAGCAGGCTGGTGTCGCGGTGACCTGTGCGCGCCAACGGATCCGCCGGCGGGCCCACCCAAAAATCGCTGAACGAGATCTTGATGTGACTCCGTCGACCGCGCACCTGCTCCCTGCCGAGGCACACGATCCGCGAGCGCATCCTCTACCCTACCCGCTGCATTACCACAGCGTGCAAGCCCTCCCGTCTCCTCATCACCGCACCACCCGCGAAAGCGGAGATTTCGACCAGAGGTGCCTTCTCCGCCCTTCCCGCTGGCTCCCACCAGCCACGCCCCCACGCCACCGACGCGGTGTCCCCGTCCGGCGTGGGCCGGATCACCCGCCGGGCCCGGCCGCGTCCCCGTGCTCGATCGGCACGCACGGATCGGATCACCCGGTGGTCGGCCGCTGGGCCACGAAGATGGCGGTACCGGGAAACAGCCGCCCGCGCAGCGGGCTCCACTGGCCCCAGATCTGCTCGTGCCCGGGCGGCCACTCCGGCTCGATCACGTCACGCAGGACGAAACCGGCGGCGGTCAACTCCCGGATCCGATCGCCGAAGGTACGGTGCGCCTCGATGTAGGTGGGCACCCCCGTCGCATCCTGTTCGATGTACGGACGGCGGTCGAAGTAGGAGTGCACCGCCAGCAGACCCCCCTCGCCCGGGTCGTCCAGGAAGACCCAGCGCATCGGGTGGGTGATGGCGAAGACCCACAAGCCGCCGGGACGCAGCACCCGGTACACCTCACGCATCAGCGCCTCGGAATCGGCGACGAACGGCACGGCCCCGAACGCGGTGTGCACCGTGTCGAAGGCACCCGCCCGGAACGGCAGGGCCAGGGCGTCCGCCTGGACGAGGGGAACCGGTACGCCGCAGCGCTCGGCGGCCAGCCGGGCCTGCCGCAGCATGCCGGCGGACAGGTCCAGGGCCACCACCTCGGCGCCCTGCCCGTCCAGCCAACGCGAGCCCGCCGCCGCGCCGCAGCCCAGTTCCAGCAACCGGGCCCCCTTCACGTCGCCGAGCAGCCGCACGTCGGCCTCCCGCAGGCCCTCCGGGCACCACACCAGGTCCACGTCACCGAGGAAGGTGCCGTGCTCCTCCTGGTAGTTGTCCGCGTCCTGGTCCCACCAGCGGCGGCTCGCCGCCCGGCCCTCGGCCTCGGTGACAGCACGGCGGGTGACGGTGGGTTCGGGATCGTCGTTCATCCCGGTAACGGTACGGAGCCCGGGCGGGGCATCCGCGCAAGGGCGTCGGCGGGCCACCGACATCGATCCGAGCCCGCTGTGGCTCGGGGCCATCGGCGGCGGCCAGCGCCCGTTTCCGCGCGTTGACGCAGGGTAACCGCAGGTCATGGCCGATAAGGAGTTCCACGAGGGCGACCACGTCTCCTGGGCCAGCCACAGCGGCCGGGCGTACGGCGTGGTCAAGGAGAAAATCGTCGACCGCACCCACGTACGCGGACACCCGGTGAACGCCTCACCGGAGGACCCGCAGTACCGGATCACCAACGACGACTCGGGCCGGGACGTGGCCCACCGCCCGGAGGTGCTACGTCGTGAGCCGAAGTGACGATCCGCAGCAGACGTACCGGGAGTTCACCGATGCGGTGAACATGAAGCCGACCGAGTTGTCCCGCTGGCTGGAGACCGCCGAATCCAAACACGTCGGCTGGCAGAAGAAGGGCACCGAGGGCGGTGAGACGGTGGGCCACGAGTCCGGCCGGAAGATCGTCGACCTGCTCCGCCGCAAGCGCGACGACCTCACCGAGGCGGACTACAAGCACATGCGCAAGGTGGTCGGCTACGTCCGGCGGCACATGGCACAACGGCCCAGCGGCGACGTACGCCAGACCCGGTGGCGGTACTCCCTGATGAACTGGGGTCACGACCCGGTCAAGGCGGCGCTGCCGCCGCCCGGTGGCCCGTCCCGAAAGGCCCTCGAACGGCACGGCGCCCCGCCGAAGTCACGCCGTCACCCATAAGAATCGGGGTACGAAAGCCTCCTTCCGTGCCGACGTCCTGCGGACCGAGATCGCCGCGCGTTGATAGCGTGCCGACGGTGACGCCAGAACTGTCGACAGCCGGCCGTCATCCCCGCGCCGGACACGTCGTCCTGCTGTCCGGTCTGGGGCTCATCGCTGCTGCGGCGCTCTGGCTGGTGATCACCGGGAACAGCAACATCCGGTACAGCGCCGACCACGAGGGCACCGTGCCCATGTGGGCCAGGTGGCTTCCGGCCCTGGTCGCGATCGCGGTGATCCGGCTGGTCCCGCGAGCACCCGATCCGCGCTGGCCGGACCCGCCGGCACCGTACCGCGAGGCGGTGCCGCTGCTGTGCTCCGCCATCGCATTCGCCGCGATCATGCCCCTACTCGACGGCGAGCCGGCGTACACCCTGCTCAAGCTCGCGCTGCTGCTCGGCGTACCGGCTGCGGTGTTCGTGGTGGTCCGTCGCCGGCCGCGGTGGCATCCTGGGCCGGCCCCGGCGGACGCCGCCCACCGCTTCGGGCCGGCGGTGCCCGTGGCGGTGTGGCTGGTGCTCAGTTACGCGACTCCGCTTGCGGCACCGGCCGGCGACTGGGCTCGCGGCCTCCCACTTGTCGAACTGGTCGCCACGATCCTTGTGGTGTTCGCGGTGAACGCGCTGCTGGAGGAGTTCTTCTACCGGCGATGGCTGCAGACCCGCTGGGAATCGTTGCTGGGCCGCTGGCCCGCCATCGTGCTCGTGTCGCTGCTCTGGGCGGTCTGGCACGTGGCCATCCAGGGCGGCGTCCGACCCGACATCGACCTGGCCACGGTGATCGTCAGCCACGCCGTGACCGGCCTCTTCCTCGGCTACCTGTGGTCCCGGTACCGCCGAATGTGGCCCCCCTTGGTGATCCACGGCGCCCTCAACGCCATGCCCACCCTCCTAACCCTGTAACCCCCCGCCCCC
>NZ_PNOZ01000078.1:0-27294 GCF_002879555.1 Verrucosispora sp. ts21
GCAAGTTGATCCCGCACGGTGTGCAGGGCGACCAGTCGCGTATCGATCTGAACGATGAGCAGGTCGCGAACACGAAGGCGATCATCGCGGCGACGAAGAAGGCCGGCATGGATGAGCGTGCCGCGGTCGTGTCGATTGCCACTGCGTTGCAGGAGTCGAAGTTGGAGAACCTGGGCCACCTCGGTGACCGCAACGATCATGACTCGCAGGGTTTGTTCCAGCAGCGTCCGTCCAGCGGTTGGGGCACGGTGGAGCAGATCACCGACCCCGAGTACTCCACCACCGCGTTCCTGAAGGGTCTGAAGCAGGTTGATGGTTGGCAGGACATGCCGCTGACCAAGGCCGCCCAGACGGTGCAGGTGTCGGCCTACCCGGATCACTACGCCCAGTGGGAGCAGCAGGCCGCTGACCTGGTCGCCAAGTACTGGAACAGCTGACCACCAGACCAACGCCCGACTGGCCGGACCCCACACCCGGGGGCCGGCCAGTTCGGCGTCTGGCGGCCTGTGCGTGACTGCAGGCCCGGTGTAGTCCGCCGCGCGCCCCGGTTGCGGCTCTCGGCGAGGATGGGGTCATGTCTGCGTGGGACAAGTGGCGGGGCCGCCTGGGCGTGGTCCTCGGTGCGGTCGGGCTGTCGGTGTTCATGCCTGTCGCGGCCTGGGCATCGTCGGGCAGCGGCGAGATCGTGGTGCGGGCGGGACAGAACGCACGCCCCGCCAAGGCGGGGTTCAGTGGCCTCGACTGCTGCCTGGCGGTGCTCTTCGGCATCGGTCTGCTGGTGGTGCTGCTCATCAAGCTCTCCCGCAACCGCCCCTCAGACTGACACCCCCACCGCCACCACCACCGCCACTGACACCGCCACGGCCACGGCCACCGCCCCCAGACGACACCGCCGCCGTCCACCCGCCCTACCGCTGCACGTCTCGTTGATCATGGCCGGAACGGCTGGCCGATGAACCAGGCCAACACCGGAACACCTGTAGACCAACACGGAAAGCCGGCACCCGATCTCGGGTGCCGGCTTTCCGGCGTCTTCACATCAGGTCAGCTCGGCGACACGGGCGCGGAGCCAGTCGACGACCGCGCCGGTGACGGCTGGATCGACCGGGTTGCGGATCTCCCGGCGGTACGCCCCCAGCGACGGCGGACCGGGCTGGTGTCGCAGCACGTGGGTGACGTCCGGCAGGAGTCGGGTCTGCACCGGGCCGCCGGCGTGCTCGGCGATGAGCGTCAGGTCGGCCGGGTCGACCTGGAGGTCCTTGCTGCCGGTGACGGCGAGGATCGGCGCGTTGATACGGGCGAGGTCGTGTCGTGGGTCGTACCGCAGGAACTCCCGCATCCACTTCGCGTTGATCCGCTGCCCGCCGATACGTGTCACGTCGGCGGTGGTGGCCAGGATCTTCTCGTGGTTGCGGGACACCCTGGCCACCAGGTTCAGACGCATGAGCCGCAGTAGCAGGCGTACCGGGGCGGGCAGGGTGGGCACGATCTGTGCTGTCTGCCAGCGCAGCACCTCGGCACCGAGCCGGGCACTGCTGGAGAGCAGGACCAGCCCGGCGGTGGTCACGCCACGCGCGGCGAGCGTGGTGGCGGTCAGTGCCCCTTCGCTGTGCCCGACCAGGAACAGCGCCCGGCTGTCCACGCTCGCGTCGGCCTCGAGTGCGGCGAGGGCCGCCTGGGCGTCGTCGACGTTGTCGTGGAACCCGGTGGGCCAGAACCCGCCGGAGCTCTCGCCGATCCCGCGCCGGTCGTACCGCAGGGTGGCGATGCCTGCGGCGGCCAGCGCGGCGGCCAGGTCCCGTTGAATGCCGAGGCGCATCCGGCGGTGGTCGCCGTCGCGGTTCAGCGGCCCGGAACCGGGCAGCAGCAGCGCGGTGGGGTGGGGCCCCGGACCGTCCGGCAGCGTGAGGGTGCCGACCAGGCGGTGACCGGCGGACTGGAACGTCAGTTCGCGGTCGGTGCTCACCGGCGTACCGCCTTCGCCACGGCAGCCGCGTCGTCGGTACCGATGACCAGGGCGTCGTACCGCTGGCCGGTGAGGGTGATGCGCACGGCCGGTTGGTTGGCGCGGACGCTGACGAACTCCTTGCCGGCCCGGCCGCGCCAGGTGCCGACCTTGCGGGCACCGGGCAGGCCGAGGCCGGGCGCCCGGATGCCTCGGGGGGCGCGCAGACCGTCGGGCTGCACGGTGACGGCGGTTACGGCGGAGCGCGGAACGGTGACGTCGCCCCGGAGCGCCCACAGCTTCTCGGCGGGGGTGAGCCGGACGCGGATCGAATCGGGGGTGAGGTCGATGGTGGCCATCGGCGCTCCTTCATGCTCGCTATAATCTCGTCAGCGATAACATTATCAGAGATGAGAACGATGGGGAGGCGTTTGTGGCCCTCGACACTGCTGAGCTGCTGCTGCATCCGGTGCGACTGCGGATCGTCCAGGCATTTCTGGGCGGCCGGACGCTTACCACCGCCGACCTGCGCGCCGAACTGGCGGACGTGGCCCCGGCGACCCTGTACCGACAGGTCGCCACCCTCGCCGGCCACGGAGTGCTGCGGTCAGTCGAGGAACGGCGCATCCGGGGTGCGGTCGAACGCAGCTACCAGTTGGACGAGGCGGCGGCTGCGGTGGACGCCGACACGATCCGCGGGATGACCCCGGAACAGCACCGGCGAGCCTTCCTCACCTTCGTCGCCGGGCTGCTCGCCGACTTCGACAGCTACCTCGACAGCGGTGGTGGTGACCTGGCCCATGACCTGGCCGGCTATCGGCAGAACGCGTTCTACGCCACCGACGCCGAGCTGGTCGAGTTCATCACCCGGATGCGTGAGCTGTTCGCCGAGTACGTGGCGCTCGGGCCGGGACCGGGCCGGACACGACGGTTGTTCACCACCGTCCTGCTCCCGGCCGACCCGGTGGCCGCTCAGGACGAGGGGGGCGCGCCGTCGGAGGCCACCAACTCCACCTCGTAACCCTGCCCGTCGGACAGGTACGCGGCGTAGGTGTCGGCACCGCCGGCGTACGGGTGGCGGTCGGGGAAGAGCAGTTCCCAGCCGTACGCCGGGGCCTGCTCGACAAGCCGGTCCACCGCGGCGGGTGGACCGGCGTGAAAGGCCAGGTGGTTCAGGCCGGGCGCGAGCCGGTCGTGGCGTCGACCGGAGAGCGCGGGCGACTGCTCAAGGACCAGGTACGTCGGGCCGAGCCGCCAGGAGTGGCCGGCCGGCCACTGCTGGAACGGTGTCCAACCCAGGTTTCCGAGCAGCCAGCCCCAACTGTGCATTGCTGCGCCCAGGTCGGGTACCCAGACCTCCACGTGGTGCAGGGCGCCGAACGTCACCGGCCTCCGCCGGGGACCCATAGCACGTCTCCGTCCGGATTTGCGGCTCTTGACAGGATAAAGAGCAGATCCGACAGCCGGTTGAGATACTTTGCCGGGAGGTGGCTGGTCCGGTCGGGGTCGTGTGCGACGAGCGCCCACGCCGACCGCTCGGCGCGCCGGGCGATCGTCCGCGCCACGTGCAGCAGTGCCGCGCCCGCGGTGCCGCCGGGGAGGATGAAGGAGTCGAGGTTGCTCAGGCGCGCGTTGTACTCGTCGCACCAGCCCTCAAGGCGCTCGACGTACCCCTCGGTGACCCGCAGCGGCGGATACTTGGGGTCCGGTTCGACCGGGGTGGACAGATCGGCGCCCACGTCGAACAGGTCGTTCTGGATCTGCCCGAGCACCGGACGCAGGGCGTCGTCGAGCTGTCCCAGGGCCAGTGCCACGCCGATGGCCGCATTGCACTCGTCGACATCGGCGTACGCGCAGATCCGCGGGTCTGTCTTCGACACCTGCTCGTTGTTGCTCAACCTGGTCATGCCGGCGTCGCCGGCCTTGGTGTAGATGCGCGTGAGGTGGACGGCCATGACGCACAGCCTACGGATACCGGACCTGACCATCCCGACCCGCCCGCAGCCGGGTACGGGCTGGTCCGCCGGGGTGGGACCGGGTGACGCGGGTGACCCGGCGATATCCGACGTCGATGTCATCCGGGTCAACGGTGCGGCCCGACTCGCCGGCACGGTGCACGTGGTCGGCGCGAAGAACTCGGCGTTGAAGCTGATGGCCGCCGCGTTGCTCGCACCCGGCCGAAGCGTGATCACCAACGTGCCGCGGATCACCGACATCGCCATCATGGGTGAGGTGCTGCGCAGGCTCGGCTGCGACGTGCGGTTCGACGAGGACGACCCGGTGGACCCGATGGTGGCGGTCGGCGGGGTGCCGCGTTCCCGGTCGGTCACCATCGACGTGCCGGAGCGGCCGGGCGTCGAGGCCGACTACGACCTGGTGCGTCGGCTCCGCGCGTCGATCTGCGTGCTCGGACCGCTGCTGGCGAGGTGCGGCTACGTGCGGGTGGCACATCCGGGCGGCGACGCGATCGGTTCGCGTGGACTGGACATGCACATCTCCGGGCTGACCCGGATGGGTGCCGACATCTCCGGCGAGCACGGCTTCGTGATCGCCTCCGCGCCGCAGGGACTGCACGGTGCGGAGATCACGCTGGAGTTTCCCAGTGTCGGGGCGACCGAGAACCTGGTCATGGCGGCGGTGCTGGCCGACGGCACGACGGTGATCGACAACGCGGCCCGCGAGCCCGAGATCGTGGACATCTGCACCATGCTCATCCGGATGGGCGCGCTGATCGAGGGCGAGGGCACGTCCACCATCACGGTCGTCGGCGTACCCCGGTTGCAGCCGGTGCGGCACGCGACGGTGGGGGACCGGATCGTCGCCGGCACCTGGGCCTTCGGGGCCGCGATGACCCGCGGCGACGTCACCGTGACCGGCCTCGACCCGAGCTACCTGGAGATCGCGCTGGACAAGGTGGTCGCGGCCGGCGGCCTGGTGGAGACCCGGGCGAACGCCTTCCGGGTACGGATGGACGACCGACCCCGGGCGGTGGACGTGGTGACCCTGCCCTATCCGGGCTTCGCCACCGACCTGCTGCCGATGGCGATCGGTCTGGCCGCGCTCAGCGACGGTGCCTCGCTGATCACCGAGAACATCTTCGACGGCCGGTTCATGTTCGCCAACGAGATGATGCGACTCGGCGCGGACATCAAGACCGATGGGCACCACGCGGTCGTACGCGGCCGCGAGCGGCTCTCCGGCGCCCCGGTACGCGCCACCGACATCCGTGCCGGCGCGGGACTGATCATCGCCGGGCTCTGTGCCGACGGGGTGACCGAGGTGTCCCACGTGCACCACGTGGACCGGGGCTATCCCGACTTCGTGGCCGACCTGCGGGCCCTCGGCATCGAGGTCGAGCGGGCCACCGCGCCGGAGGAACCGGAACTGACCATCTGAGCCGCCTTAGCCGTCGTTCAGGCTCGCCGACTAGGGTGCAGACAGACACTCGAATCGCAGCGAGGGAGCAACAGATGGCGGGTCGACTCGCGGTCGTCGGTGCCGGGCTGATGGGCTCGGGCATCGCCCAGGTGGCGGCGCAGGCAGGCTGGCAGGTGACACTGCGGGATCTGGACGACGCGGCGACGCAACGCGGCGTGGACGGCATCCGCAAGTCGCTGACCCGGTTCGCCGAGAAGGGGAAGATCTCCGCCGACGACGTCGAGGCGACGCTCGGCCGAATCACCCCGACCACCGACCTGGAGGCGGCGGCGGACGCGGACATCGTCGTCGAGGCGGTCTTCGAGCAGCTGGAGATCAAGCACGAGGTGTTCCGCGCGCTCGACCGGATCTGCAGGTCGGACGCGATCCTGGCCACCAACACCTCGGCCATCCCGGTGACCCAGATCGCGGCAGTCACCGAGCGTCCCGAGGCGGTCGTCGGCACGCACTTCTTCTCGCCGGTGCCGATGATGAAGCTCTGCGAGCTGGTCCGTGGCTACAAGACCAGCGACGCGACCCTGGAGGCGGTCAAGTCCTTCGCCGAGGAGATCGGCAAGACCGTGGTGGTGGTCAACCGGGACATCGCCGGCTTCGTCACCACCCGGCTGATCTGCGCCCTGGCCATGGAGGCGGTCCGGCTGGTCGAGGCGGGAGTCATCTCCGCCGAGGACCTGGACACCGCCTGCAAGCTCGGCTTCGGCCACGCCATGGGGCCGCTCGCCACCGTCGACCTGACCGGCGTCGACGTGCTGCTCAACGCGACCCGCAACATCTACACCGACACCGCCGACGAGAAGTTCTTCCCGCCGGAACTGCTCCAGCGCATGGCCACCGCCGGCGACCTGGGCCGCAAGTCCGGCCAGGGCTTCTACTCCTACTGACGGTGTGATGTAAGGAAGGGCACCTTATTAACGCCTCGTGCATAGGAAGGGCCCCTTATTAACAAGATCAGCTGGATCTCGTTAATAAGGGGCCCTTCCTCTACCGCAGGCGTTAATAAGGTGCCCTTCCTTGCACCCGTCAGCCGTCGCGGCGGGTGGTCCAGCGGAAGGTGGTCAGGCAGAGCACCAGGCCGATCACGCACCAGGCGCCCAGCACCAGCGCGACCCGGGTCAGCTCGAAGGACCCGCCCGGCTCGTTGGCGCCGAAGCTCTCCGGCAGGAAGACCGCGCGCAGCCCCTGGCACATCCACTTGAGCGGGAAGATGGCCGCCACCTGCTGCATCCAGGTCGGCAGGTTGGTGAAGACGAAGAAGACGCCGGAGATGAACTGGAGCACCAGGGCGATCGGGGTGACCACCGCCGAGCCGCTGCGCGCGGTGCGGGCCAGCGACGAGATGGCGATGCCGCACAGGGTGCAGGCGGTGATGCCCAGCGCGCTGACCCAGCCGAAGGTGAGCCACGCCGTCGCGGTGCTCGGCAGATCCAGGTCGAACAGGGCCACCGAGACGCCGAGCAGCAGGGCGGTCATCACCACGCCGGTGACCAACACCATGATCACCTTGCCGGCGAACCAGACCCACTTCGGCATCGGCGTGCCCCGGTAGCGCTTGAGCACGCCCCGGTCCCGCTCGATGGGGATCCAGATGCCGAGGTTCTGGAAGCTGACCGTCATCAGACCGGTCGCGATCATGCCGGTGATGAAGTACTGCGTGTAGCTGACCCCGTTGCCGAGATCGCCGTCGAAGATCGAGGCGAAGATCAGCACCATGATGATCGGGAAGCCGAGCGTGAAGACCACGGACTCCCGGCTGCGCAGGAACTGCCGGATCTCCATCCGTCCCTGACGCAGGGCGAGACTGGCCGGCCCCGGCCGGCGGGCGGGCGCGGCGGCGGCGACCGGGGCCGCCGGCTTCGTCGTGGTGGTCATCGGTGTCCGATCATCCGCAGGTAGATGTCTTCGAGGGTGGGCCGGGTGACGGTCAGGCCGGGCACCTCGCCGCCGAACCGCGCGGCCAACTCCGCCACCAGCGCCGTCGGCGTCGCGCTCTGCGCGCTCTCCGGGGTGCCTTCCGGCGTACGCCAGGAGACCGTGGCCAGGGCCTCCTGCCGGTTGCCCAGGCTGGTGGGTGGGGCCACCTCGACCAGTCGGCCGCCGGTGATGACACCGACCCGGTCGGCGAGCGCCTCGGCCTCGTCGAGGTAGTGCGTGGTGAGCACGATTGTGGTGCCGGCCGCGGCGAGGTCGCGGATCAGCTCCCAGAACTCGCGGCGGGCCTCCGGGTCGAAACCGGTGGTCGGCTCGTCGAGGAAGAGCAGTTCGGGGCAGCCGATGATGCCCAGCGCGACGTCCAGTCGGCGTTTCTGCCCGCCGGAGAGGGTGTGCGTACGGGCACGGGCTTTGCCGGCCAGGCCGACGCGGGCGATCACCTTGTCCGGGTCGTCGGCGTCGGGGTAGAAGGCGGCGAAGTGGCGTACCACCTCGGCGACGGTCAGCTCGTCGAACTCGCCGGTGCCCTGGAGCACGATGCCCACCCGGGCCCGCCACTGCGGGGTGGCCTCGGTCGGGTCGACGCCGAGCACCCGTACCTCACCGGCGTCGCGGTGTCGGTAGCCTTCGAGAATTTCCACGGTGGTGCTCTTGCCGGCGCCGTTCGGCCCCAGCAGGGCGAACACCTCGCCCCGGTGAACGTCCAGGTCCAACCCGGCCACCGCGACGTTGTCGCCGTACGCCTTGCGCAGTCCCCGGACGTGGATCGCCACGTCGTCACTCATGACGTCAAGTGTGCGACCCGTGCCACCAGGTCAGCTGCGTCGGGGGTGGTGGTTTCCACCACCCGAGGTGTTAAGAAGGGCCCCTTGCTTTACCGGAGGCGTTAACAGGGGGCCCTTCCTTACCGCTCAGCGGCGGGTGTAGGTCATGCAGTCGGCCATGTCGGCGTCGGGGCCGACCCGGATCGCGGGCGCCTGGCACTCCAACTGCTCGTTGTGCCGGCAGTCGGCCCGCTTGCAGGCGCCCACCTGCGCCTTCTGGCCGTCCGCGCCGGCCCGGATGGCCGGCATCTCGATGAACGTGTGGCAGTGGGCGTGGTCCATGCTGCCGATCGTGATGGCGAATGCGTGGCAGTCGTTCGTGTGGTTGTACGCACAGGCGGCCACCACGCACTCCTGGACGCGCGGCATCTCCAAGGCTGCGGTCATCGCGACCTCCTCTAGGTATTTGCCTGATTTTAGGCATCTGGGAGATCTGTACGGTCCGGTTCGCGGGATCCGGCACCGGCCTGGCCCGTGCCGAGCACCTCGGAGAGCAGGGCCGGTTCGAGACCTCGTTCGGCGAGACCCGCCAGGATGTGCGGCAGCGCCTCGTCGGTCATCGGCGCGTTGGCCTCGGTCACGTGCAGGACGATCACCGAGCCGGGGCGTACCTGGTCCAGCACGGCCCGCACGATCGGCTGCCAGGCCGTGGCGAACGGGTCGCCGCTGACCACGTCGCCGTCGACGACGGTGAGGCCGAGCGGGGCGAGTGCGGTGAGCGCCGCCCGGTCGTGGCAGAGCCCGGGGAACCGGAAGTACCGGGTCTGTCGACCACCGTAGGCGCTGACGAGGTCGAAGGTGCGGGCGACGTCGGCGGTCATCTTCCGGCGGTCGATGCGGGGCAGTCCGTAGCAGTCCGCGGTGAAGGCATGGTGCCCGTAGGTGTGGTTGGCCAACTCGAATCGCGGGTTGGCGGCCAGCCGCCGGGTCACCTTCGGGTACTGCTCCACCCACATGCCGGTGAGGAAGAAGGTGGCTGGGACACCGTCGCGCTCCAACCGGTCGATGAGCTTCAGATTGGCGTACGACGTGACGGCACCGCCGCGCAGGTGCCGTCGCATCGCGTCGGTCATGTCCGCGTCGAAGGTCAGTGCCACCTTGTTGCCCCGGCGTGGGCCGTGGTCGACCACCGGCGGCAGCGCGTCGGTCCGGGTCGCGCCGGGCAGCGTGTCGGCCGTGCCGGGCAGCGCCCCGGCCGGCGGGGTGGAGGGCACGTTCGACGGTGTCGCCGAGGCCTCGGGCCGGTCACCGGCACCCACCTCCGCCTCGACGAACCTCGCGCCTGATGCGGACCGCTGGCCGAGGTCACCATCGTCGGGCTGGCGCAGCGGGTTCAGGACGGCCAGCAGGGTGAGGGCACCGACGACGGCGGCGAGCGTCACCACGAGCGGAACGCGGGAAGTTTTCACGGACACCGGAGGATGATGTCAACCGCGCCCGGCGGCCGACATCATCCTGCCCGGCAGCGCCGGGGGCGGGTCGGAGGCGCAGTGCGTACGCCCAGGTGGGACGCGCCCCGGTCAGACGCGGAAGCCGGCCTCGCGGGCGGCCCGGCGTTCCCGGCGGCGTTCCGCCCGACGACGCAGGAACCAGGGCAGGAAGAGCAGGAAGGCGACCAGGAACACCAGCACCAGCACCGGCAGGATGATCGCCACCAGGGACATCACCACACTTGTGGCGTCCTCGGCGGTGCTCGCCACCGGGGCACCGACACCGGCCGTGGCCGCGTTGATGACCGGCCGGGCGGCGGACTTGAGCAGGTGGATGCCGAGGGCGATGACCACCCCGGCCAGCACCGGCAACCACTGACCCCCACCGGCGAAGAAGCTGTCGGGATCGCTGACCGTCACCGTCTCGGCGGCCGAGCCGGCACCGAAGGCCAGACCGCCCGCCGTCGGCCGGACCACCGTCTGCACCACGTCGTTGATGTGGTCCACCACCGGCACCTTGTCCGCGACGACCTCGACGACCAGCAGAGCGGCGAGGATCGCGAGCACCCAGCCGTTACCCAGCCACTGCCAGCCGCCGGGCAGGTCGATCACGCTTGTGTAGCGGGCCAGCCCGCCCATCAGCAGCAGCGGGATGTACGCGTTCAACCCCGCCGAGGCGGCCAGTCCGGTACCGGTGAGCAATTCGAGCACCATCTCAGCATCGCACCGGCACGCCAGTGGCGCTCGGCGGCGATCCGCGGTGCCTCCGCTACCCTCGTCGGGTGCGGTTGGTGATTGCGAAGTGCTCGGTGGACTATGTCGGACGGCTCTCGGCCCACCTGCCGCCGGCCACCCGGCTGCTGATGGTGAAGGCGGACGGATCGGTGTCGATCCACGCCGACGACCGGGCGTACAAGCCCCTGAACTGGATGAGCCCGCCCTGCCGGCTGGAGGAGGCTCCGGGCGTGTGGCGGGTGGTCAACAAGGCCGGCGAGGAGCTGCGGATCACCCTGGAGGAGATCTTCCAGGACACCTCGTACGAGCTGGGCGTCGACCCGGGGCTGCGCAAGGACGGTGTCGAGGCGCACCTGCAGGAGTTGCTGGCCGCCAACCCGGAGACCCTGGGCGAGGGCTTCACGCTGATCCGTCGGGAGTACATGACCGCGATCGGCCCGGTGGACCTGCTCTGCCGGGACGCCAACGGCGGCACCGTCGCCGTCGAGGTGAAGCGGCGCGGCGAGATCGACGGGGTGGAGCAGCTCACCCGCTACCTCGAACTGCTCAACCGGGACCCGCTGCTCGCCCCGGTGACCGGCGTCTTCGCCGCGCAGGAGATCAAGCCGCAGGCCCGGGTGCTCGCCACGGACCGGGGGATCCGCTGCGTCGCGGTGAACTACGACCGGCTGCGCGGCATCGAACGCGACGAGCTGACCCTCTTCTAGGGGCTTCCGGCTTCTAGGGCTTCCGGGCGTACAGCAGCTTTACCGCTTTGACCAGGCGGTCGACGTCGGCCTGGGTCCGCTCGAAGGTGGTGGACGGCAGCAGCGAGCGGGCCCGCCGGCGGGTGATCGCCTTGGCCCGGCCGAACTCCCGCAGCCCGTCCTCGCCGTGGATGCGACCGAAGCCCGACTCGCCGACCCCACCGAACGGCAGGGTGGACATCCCGGCGAAGGTCAGCGTCGAGTTGATCGAGGCCATGCCGGAGCGCAGGCGACGAGCGATCGCCACCGCCCGTCGCTCGCCGAAGACCGAACCCCCGAGACCGTACGGCAGGGCGTTCGCGCGGGCGAGCGCCTCGTCGGCGTCGCGGACCCGGTTGATGGTCACGGTGGGCCCGAAGGTCTCCTCGCGTACGGCGAGGGACTCCTCCGGCACGTCCACAAGCACCGTCGGATGGGCGTACGGCGGCTGAACCGAATCCGGGCCGCCCAGCGCGGCGCGTCCGCCCCGGGCCAGCGCGTCGGTGATGTGCCGGCGGATGACGTCGAGCTGGCTCGGCATGGTGATCGGCCCGATGTCCGCGCCGTCGGCACCGACGGTCAGCCGGCCGGCCCGCTCGACCACCTTCTCCACGAAGGCGTCGAAGACCGGCTCCACCGCGTAGACCCGCTCGATGCCGATGCAGGTCTGCCCGGCGTTGGTCATCGCGCCCCAGACGCACGCCTCGGCGGCGGCGTCCAGGTCGGCGTCGGCGTCCACGATCATCGCGTCCTTGCCGCCGGCCTCCAGCAGTACGGGGGTCAGGGTCTCGGCGCAGGCCGCCATGACCTTCTTCGCGGTCGCCGTGGAGCCGGTGAAGGCCACCTTGTCGACCCCGCTGCGGCACAGCGCGGCACCGATGTCGCCGAGCCCGTGCACGGCGGTGAGAACGGGCTGCTCCGGTACCACCTCGGCGAAGGTGTCGACCAGCCACTGCCCGACGAGCGGGGTGTACTCGCTGGGCTTGAAGACCACCGCGTTGCCGGCGGCCATCGCGTACGCGGCGGAGCCGATCGGGGTGAAGACCGGATAGTTCCAGGGGCCGATGACGCCGATCACGCCGTGCGGCTGGTACTCCAGGTGGGCGGAGAACTCCGCCAGGACGAGCCGGGACCGGACCTTGCGGGGGCCGAGTACCCGGCGGGCGTTACGGGCCGCCCAGTCGACGTGTTCCACGGCGGTGACGATCTCGACGATCGCGTCGGCGACCGGCTTGCCGCCCTCGATGTGCACCAGCTCCGCCAGCTGCTCCATCCGTTGGGCGATCAGTTGTCGCCAACGCAGCAGCCGGTCGCGTCGTGCGTCGAAGCCGAGCCCGGCCCACCACCGGCCCGCGGCACGGGCGCGCTCGACGGCCTGCTCGACGTCGGCGACGGTGGCGAGCGGAAGCCGTCCGGCCTCGGCACCTGTTGCCGGGCTGGTCGAGACCAGGTGATCGCCCTCGATCACGGGGGTGCCGGGCAGATGCACAGCCGTCATGGCCGGAAGTCTAAACCCGAAACCTACTCATCGGTAGGACGCGCGTCCGGGGTGGTGCGCCACGGCACCGGCCGGGCGAACGGGCGGTATTCGTGGAAGTGGCGAACGGAAGGTGGCTTGCTGGTTACTGCTCGATGGCCGGATGGGCGGTAGAGGTGACCGGTAGGTGATGGCAGGCTGGGTCGGGGATGGCGCAGAGCGTGGAGGTCTGACGGTCCATGGAGCAACATCCGCAACTGCTGCCGATGCTGACGGTGGCCGCCGGCCCGATGCGCGGGCTCGGTTTCCGGCTGCGTGCACAGCCGATGGTGATCGGCCGGGACACGGCGGCGGACATCGTCGTGCACGATCCGCACATGAGTCGTCGACACGCGGAGATCCGGCTGGCCGGTGACGGGGTTTCCCTGCTGGATCTCGGCTCCACCAACGGCACCTGGGTCAACGGGCTGCGCACCACCGGGCCGGTCTGCCTCACCGACGGCGACATGATCCTGGTCGGCCGTACCGAGCTGCGTTTCTTCGACCCCGCACTGGCACGGACCGACCCGGTGGGCCTGAGCTTCGGCGTGCCCCGGCAGGAACGGCGCGCCACGCTGGTGCTGCCCACCGGTGGGGGTCGGGCACATTGACGGGTGCGGCGCGGCTTGCCAGCATCGCGCGAATGAAGACCGAGCACCGCAGGGTGACAGCCAACGGAATCTCCCAGGCCGTCCGGGTGGCCGGCCCCGCCACGGGTGTGCCGGTGCTGCTCATCCACGGCAACTGCTCCTCGGCGGCTTTCTGGGAGCCACTGATCCGGCGGCTACCGGAGACGTTGCGGGTCGTCGCGCCGGATCTGCGCGGGTACGGCGACACGCAGACCGCGCCGGTGGACGCCGGGCGGGGCCTCGCGGACTTCGCCGACGACGTGGCCGCCCTGCTCAACGAGCCGAGCCTCTTCGCCGACGGGGCCCGACCGGTGGTGGTCGGCCACTCGCTCGGCGGGGGAGTGGCGATGCGCCTGCTGGTGGACCATCCCGACCGGGTGAGCGGGCTGCTGCTGGCCGCACCGGTGTCGCCGTACGGCTTCGGTGGTACCCGCGACCTGGCCGGCACGCCGACCACCCCGGATTTCGCGGGCACCGGCGGTGGCACGGCCAACGCCGACTTCGTGGCGCGGTTGGCGGCCGGTGAACGCGACGCGTCGGCACCCGCCAGCCCGCGCAGCGTGCTGCGCTCGGCGTACGTGGCCGACCCGGCCTCGCTCGGCGACGACGAGGAACTGCTGCTCGACAGCCTGCTCTCCACCGCCACGGGCACTAACAACTATCCCGGCGACGCCGTGCCGTCGCCGCACTGGCCCGGATTCGCGCCGGGAGGCCGGGGCACCCTCAACGCCCTGGCACCCGCACACTTCCGGATCGCCGACGAGTTGGTGGCGGTCACGCCCAAACCGCCGGTGACCTGGATCCGGGGCGACGCCGACGTGATCGTCTCGGATGCCTCCCTGTTCGACCTGGCCCGGCTCGGCGCACTGGGTGTGCTGCCCGGCTGGCCCGGGCCGCAGGAGTGTCCGCCGCAGCCGATGGTGGGCCAGACCCGCGCCGTCCTCGACCGGTACGCCGCAGCGGGCGGCAGCTACCGGGAGGTGACGCTGCCCGGCTGCGGGCACAGCCCGCACCTTGAGCGACCGGCGGAGTTCGTCGCGGAACTGCTCGCCCTCTGCCCCCACGCCTAGCCTGCGCTCTACCGCCGCGACCAGGTCGGGCTCGGCCCCCGCGCCTGCTGACCGTCCGTAGCGTGGGAGACTCGCGCCGATAGCCTTAGCGGCCGTTAACTACCCGGCCGCGCGGAGCGGACAGGGGAGGCCAGGGGCATGGCGCGCGAGTTCACCAGGGTGGGTGTGGTGGGGCTGGGCACCATGGGTGCCGGCATCGTCGAGGTGTTCGCCCGCAACGGCGTCGACGTCGTCGCCGTGGAGATCTCCGACGCCGCCCTGGAACGTGGACGGGCCAACCTGACCGGCTCGACCGACCGGGCGGTGGCGCGGGGCAAGCTCGCCGAGGCCGACCGGGACGCCCTGCTCGGCCGGGTCACCTTCGCCGTCGGGCTGGACGCGCTGCACTCGGTGGACCTGGTGATCGAGGCGGTTCCCGAGCGACTCGACATCAAGCAGCGGCTCTTCGCCGAACTGGACCGGGTGTGCAAGCCGGAGGCCATCCTCGCCACCAACACCTCGTCGTTGAGCGTCACCGAGATCGCGGTGGCGACCACCCGGCCCGACCAGGTGATCGGCATGCACTTCTTCAACCCCGCGCCGGTGATGAAGCTGGTCGAGGTCGTGCGTACGGTGGTCACCTCGGCCGACGTGGTGGCGGACGTGGAGGCGCTCTGCGTACGCCTCGGCAAGGTCGACGTGACGATCACCGACCGAGCCGGGTTCATCGCCAACGCCCTGCTGTTCGGATACCTCAACCAGGCGATCGGCATGTTCGAGGCCCGCTACGCCACCCGCGAGGACATCGACGCGGCGATGAAGCTCGGCTGCGGTCTGCCGATGGGCCCGCTGGCCCTGCTGGACCTGATCGGCCTGGACACCGCGTACGAGATCCTCGACACCATGTACCGGCGCGGCGGGCGCGACCGTCGGCACGCCCCGGTGCCGCTGCTGCGGCAGATGGTGACCGCCGGGCTGCTCGGCCGCAAGTCCGGCCGGGGCTTCTACACCTACGAGCGGGCCGGTTCCGGCAGGCTCGTACCGGACGAGTTGACGCCGACGGCCCCGGCATCGACCGATGGCGCGCGAGCCGTCACCACGGTCGGGGTGGTCGGCTCGGGCCCGCTGGCCGCCGGCCTCGTGGAGACCTTCACCGCCGCCGGGTACCAGGTCGTCCCGGTCGATTCTGCTGCGGAGTTGCCGCGGTTGGCCGACGTCGACCTGGTGGTCGAGGCGACGGCCGACGATTTTGACGGGAAGAAGACGCTCTTCGCCGGCCTGGGCGAGGTCTGCAAGCCGGACGCGGTGCTGGCCACCACCACCTCCGCGCTGCCGGTGATCGACCTGGCGATGGCCAGCGGACGCCCGGCCGACGTGGTGGGCCTGCACTTCGCCAACCCGGCCACCCCGCTGGTGGAGATCGTCGAGACCATCCGCACCTCGGCGGAGGCCACCGCCACCGCCCGCGCGGTCGTCGCCGCCCTCGGCAGGACCGGGGTGGTCTGCGCGGACCGGGCCGGGTTCATCGTCAACGCGCTGCTGTTCCCGTACCTCAACGACGCGGTACGGATGCTGGAGGCCGGCTACTCCACCACCGACGACATCGACAACGCCATGAAGCTGGGCTGCGGCTACCCGACCGGCCCGTTCGAACTGCTCGACACCGTCGGGCTGGACGTGGCGTTGGCCGTCCAGCGGGCGCTGTACCGCGAACTGCGTGAGCCCGGTCTCGCCCCGGCACCCCTGCTGGAGCAGCTGGTAACCGCCAACCGCCCCTTCCGGAGGTAAGGAAGGGCACCCTGTTAACGCCTCCGGTAGAGCAGGGGCCCCTTGTTAACACCAGTGGTGTCACCTCAGGGCAAGGCCGCCGCCAGCACGGTCGTACGCTGGATGACGTGAGCCCCCGTCGCAACCGCCCCCGACGCGATGACGCCGAGCGCCTGGACACCGAGCGGGCCCGACAGGGCGTCGCCTCGGTGCAGCAGTGGCGTGACGGGGACTGGCAGGTACGCGGAATCAGCGGCGGTTCGTCGGTCAAGACGTACCGTTGCCCCGGTTGTGACCAGGAGATCCGGCCTGGTGTGGCGCATCTGGTCGCCTGGCCCGCCGACGGTCGGGGCGACCTCACCGACAGGCGGCACTGGCACAGCGGGTGCTGGCGGGCCCGCGACCGCCGGGCACCCGTCATCCAGCGCGGACGCGGCGCACCCCGGCACGGCTGAGGCCGGCGGGGCGATCTTTGTCACCTCGGGCAGCGGGGCCGACGGCGACGCGGGAGGATGGCAGGGTGAGTGCACCGATTCGCGCATCGTCGATCCTGCCCGGTCGACGGGAAGACATCGAGCTGCACACCGCGGACGGGCTGTGCCTGGTCGGTGAGCTGGCGCTACCGCTCGACCGGCCACCGGCAGCCACCCTGGTCTGCCTGCACCCGCTGCCCACCCACGGCGGGATGATGGACAGCCACGTCTTCCGCAAGGCGTCCTGGCGACTTCCCGCCCTGGCCGACCTGGCGGTGCTGCGGTTCAACACGCGCGGCACCAGCAGCGTGCGCGGCACCAGCGAGGGGACGTTCGACTCGGCCGTCGGCGAGCGCTACGACGTGGCCGCCGCCATCGAGTACGCCGAGTTCCACGAGCTGCCCGACATCTGGCTGCTCGGCTGGTCGTTCGGCACCGACCTGGCCCTGAAGTACGGCTGCGACCCGGCGGTGACCGGCGCGATCCTGCTCTCGCCGCCGCTGCGCTTCTCCGAGGGGGCCGACCTGACCCCGTGGGTCGAGTCCGGCAAACCGCTTACCGCGTTGGTGCCGGAGTTCGACGACTACCTCCGCCCCGAGCAGGCCCGTGAGCGGTTCGCGGCGATCCCGCAGGCCGAGGTGGTCGGGGTGCCAGGGGCGAAGCACCTCTGGGTCGGTGACGCCGAGACCGTGCTCGACGAGGTGGTCCGGCGGGTCAACCCGGCCGTCTCCGTACCGCTGCCGACCACCTGGGACGGCCCGATGGAGACCGGCGACGCCAGCGCGTACGCCGACCGTACGGTGGCCGCCTTCGCCGACACCCCGGTAGCGGGCCCACCACAACGCCAGGCCGACTGAGGCAGCTGGCCTCGGGGCAGCGCCCGGCCGAGGGCTGGCCGGGTCAACGGGCGTCCTGGCGGGGGAGTACCACCTCGCGCAGGATCAGTTGGGTGGCGGCCACGGTCGGGATGGCGATGAGCGCCCCGATCACCCCCAGCAGGGACACCCCGAGCAGCGCCGCGACCAGCGCGGCGACCTCGTTGACGTGCACCGACCTGCGCATGATCTTGGGGTAGATGAGATAGTTCTCGATCTGCTGGTACACCACGAAGAAGACCACGCAGGCGATCCCGACGGACGGATCGGTGGCGAAGCCGACCAGGCTGACGATCACCGCGCCGAGCGTCGCGCCGATCTGCGGGATCAGGTCGGTCACCGCGACGACGACCGCCAGCGCGAACGGGTACGGCAGGCCGACGATCAGCGCGAACACGAACGTGGTCACGCCGGCCAGTACCGCGATGGACAGCGCACCGACCATGTACGCGCCGACCTTGGTCAGGATCTCGTCGCCGATGAGCTGCACCCGCTCGCGGCGGGAACGCGGCACCAGCGCGTAACCGAGATCGCGCATCCGGTCGAAGTAGACCAGGAAGTAGATGGTCAGCACCAGCACCGTCAGCACCCGGAAGACCGTGCCGAAGACCAGTTGGGCCCCGCCGAGCACCCCGCCCAGCGCCCGGCCGACCACGTCCGCGTTGGCCGCCTCCTGGGCCCGGCGCATCAGGTCGAACCGCACCACGAGATCGTTGACGGCCTCGTTGCGCCGCAACGTGTCCAGATAACTCGGTAGCTGGTCGAGGAACTGCCCGGACTGGATCACGATCGGCGGTACCAGGGCCAGCACACCGGCGGCGAGCAGCGCCAGCACCGTCAGCGTCACCGCAGCCACGGCCAGCCCGCGCGGCAACCCCGCGGCGCACAGCCGGACCACCGCCGGGTGCAGGCCCACCGCGAGGAACAGCGCGATGACCACCAGGACCAGGATCCCCGCCGCGTTGCGCAACCCCAGATAGACGACGTACGCGGACAGCACGCCGAGCGCACCGGTGAAGCCGACGAGGAAGCTGTTGCGCCGCAGCGGACGCCCCGGAATACCGAACCGACCGGCGTCCCCGCCCGCGCTGCCCGGTGCCGGAGCGGCTGGCTGCTCAGGTGGTGTCCCCGTGGATGCTGTTGGCTGCGGCTGCCGTGCTGCCGCCGTGGGTTCTGCGGCCTGCCGCTGTGGGCCGTCCTGCTGGTCTGGCCTGGACTCCTGTGGGCCGTCCTGCTGGTTCGGCTTGGACTGTTCCGGGCCGGGCTGTTCCGGGCCGGAGCGATGCGGGCCGTCGTGGGCCATCGGTCTCCCCGTTCACGCTCCGACGAGCATGCGTCGGTCGTCGATGCTGGCTCGTCCGGGCCGGCGGTTGCCGGGCCGCGACCCGGTGGTCGAGGTGGGGTTACCGCCGCTTGAGGTGACTGACGAAGGTCTGCCAGGTCTGCGGGGTGAAGGCGAGCACCGGCCCCTGCCGGTCCTTGCTGTCGCGGACCGCCACCGTGTCGGGCAGGTTGTCGGCCACCTCGACACAGTCGGTGTTCCCACTGCGGGTGGCGGTGCGCCAGGTCGCGCCGGTCAGGTCCATGACTTCGCCACTTCCGTGAGGAGTTCGATCGACTGTTGGCGGGACAGCGCGTCGTTGCGCACGGTCTCCCACCGCGCCAACAGGGTAGCCACATCGGACTCACCGTCGGTGGGTCGGGCGGTCAGCTGGGCCTCCTGGCTCGCCACCCAGCCTCCTTCCGCGCCCCGCGCCTCGTCGTCGCTGAGCAGGTCGTCGCAACGGATCACCGCGCGGGCGTACCCCTCGGTCTGCAACAACGCCGGGATCAGCGTGGGCTGGAAGATCCGCAGCTGACTGGCCAGGCGTTCGGCGTCCAGCCAGGGTAGGAACCAGGACGGCTGGCCCTCGCGCTCGGCGATCCGCAGCAGCGCCACCAACAGCCCACCGGAACGCAGCACCTCGTCGGCGCGGGCCAGCAACTGCCGGTCGTACGGTCGGCTGCCGGTCTCGACCGCGGAGACCATCGACGGCGAGTAGTGCACGAGTTTGCCGAACTCCTCCTGGCTCAGCCCAGCGGTGGTGCGCAGCCGGCGTAACTGGGACCGGATCAGGTGAGCACTCGTCTCCTCCACAGTGCCTCCACAATCGCGTACCGAGAATCGCTCATCAGTTGCCGGTGGTGCGGCGGTTGCGCAGGCCCGTCACGACCCCGCTCGATGACTTCCGACAGTAGTGCTCCGGTCAGCAGACTGTCAGCCATGCCGGACACGCTCGCTGCCAGCAGGGCGCGGGCGCGCCCTGGCCGGGTCGCCCCGACACCCCCGGTGGGCGCCCAGGGCCGCCCACCCATTCCCCCTGGTGGGCGTCCCCTCCCCAATCACTCTGGGTACGTTTGTTGTCGCTGGAGCAGCAAGAAACGTACCCGAACCTGCCGTCACGGAGGTCGACGTGCGTGTTCGCTGCTATCAGCGCCCGAAGCTCCTGGGGCTGGCGATGGTGGGTGGCCTCGTGTCGGCGGCGTCGGGCAACCGGGAAGCGGCCGCGATCAGCACCCGGCTGCCGACCCCGGGCCGTGGCCCCCGCCCCGAGCGACCCCGCGCCACCGGCCACGACACCCCACACACCCCGCTGCGACCGATGTGGTGCTGTCGCGCCGACGGCCAGCCCTGGCCCTGCGCACAGGCCCGGCTCCTGCTGCGAGCGGAGTACGACCAGAATCCGGTCGGCCTGTCGATCTATCTCGCCGGTCTGATGTACGAGGCGATGCGCGACCTCTACCGACTCAACCCCTACGACGGGCCGGAACCCGCGGCGCTGTTCGACCGCTTCCTCGCCTGGGGCCCACGCCGCCGCCCGACGTCCGAGCAGCCACCGCCCGGCACGACCCGCCTGACTGTCGCCTGGCATGCCAGCACCTGCCGCCCAGCACGACCGGCCTGACCTGGTGGCTCGCCGCCCGGCATGCCAGCACCCACCGCCCGGCACGACCTGCCTGACCTGGTGGCTCGCCGCCCGGCGTGGTGTCAGTCGGAGGTGATCTTGCTGGGCTTGGCGCTGCGCTCGTCGGTGGTCGGCTTGCTGGGGCGCTTGCCGCCCTCGCCGGTGCTGGTGATCTTCGTCGGGGTGGCGCCCCGACCGCCCGTGCCGGGCACCGCGGCAACCGTGGGCTCGCCGTCCACGCCCGCGCTGGCCGTGCCGCCGTCGACGGTGGCTGGCTCGACCGCCGGCTTCGCCGTGGGCGAATCATCCACAGTGGTCACCGGCTCGGCGACCGGCTTCGTCACCGGGCCTGCGCCGTCGGCGGCCGGTTTTGTCATCGGGCCTGCGCCATCGGCGGCTGGTTTTGTCATCGGGCCTGCGCCATCGGCGGCTGGATCGCCGCCGTCGGCGGCGACGGCGGCCGTCTCCAGGGCAGGGCGGTGGCCGTTGACCGGCGCGTCGGCGGGCACCGCGACCGGGGTGCCGTTGGCGGGAGAGCTGCCGTTGACCGAAGGGCCGTCCACCGTACGGGCGACCGTGGCGGCCGACGGTGCGGCAGCGGGCGAGGACGAGCCGGCCGGGGCCGGTGACGTCGGGCCGTCCGGAGTCGTGGCCGTCTCCAGCCGCAGTTCCAGCAGCTTGCGCTGCAACTCGTCGGACTCCTGCCGGGACTTCCAGGTCTCCTGACGCAGGTCGGCGAGCTGCTGCTGAGCCTTGGCGATCTCCAACATCACCTGGGCGAGCTGCTGCCGGCTCGCCGCCGCCTCCTGCTGCGTCGCGGCGAGATGCTGCTGGGTGGTGGCCAGGTGCTGCTGGGTGGTGGCCGCGTACTCCTCGAACTGCCGGCGGGAGGAGGCGACGTACTCGTCGGCCTCGCGCCGGGCGTTGGTGGCGAACTCCTCCGCCTCGCGCCGGGTGTCGGTGGCGTACTCCTCGGCGGCGCGGCGCTGCTCGGCCGTGTCGGCCTCGGCCTGCCGTACCAGCTCACCGGCCTGCTCCTCGGCCTGGGCGCGGACGGCGGCGGCATCCTGCTCGGCGGCCCGGCGGATCTGGTCCGCCCCCTGCTCGATCTCGTTCTTGCGTGCGGTGTACTCCGACTCCAGCTCCGCGCGGCGCGTCTCGAAGCCGGACTCCAGCTCGGCGGTACGGGTGCGGACCTGCTCCTCAAGCTTGGCGGTACGAGCGCTGAGCCGCTGCTCCAACTCGACCGTGCGGGCCTGGTGCTGCTGATCCAACTCCTCGCGGCGGCTGGTGAACTCGCGTTCGGCGGCCGCCTTGCGCTGCGCCAACTCGCGGTCCGCCGCCTCGCGTCGGCCGTTTACCTCTTTCTCCACCCCGGCCCGCCAGGCACCCAGCTCCTGCTGCGCCTGGGCGCGCGTGTGCTGGACGTACGCCTCGGTCTCGTTGCGCATGCGCTGGGCGTACGCCTCGGTGTCGGCGCGGGTGCGCTTGGCCGCCTCGGTGGCCTGGGTGGTCAGCCGCTCGGCCTCCTGGCGGGCCTTGTTGCGGGCGGCCCGGCCGGCCTCGGCGGCGTCGTCGATGATCTGCTTGGCTTCCTGGCTGGCCTTGGCATGGGTGGCCCGCCCGGCCTCGGTGGCCTGGTCGACCAGGCGCTTGGCCTCCTGCTGGGCCTTGGCGTGCACCTCCTTGGCCGCCTCGCGCAGCTGGGTCGCCTCCTGCTGGGCGGTGGCGTGCGCCTCGCGGGCCGCCTCGCGCAGCTTGGTCGCCTCCTGCTGGGCCCGCTGGTGGATCTCCTTGGCGGCGTCCCGTAGCTGCGTGGCCTCCTGCTCGGCCTTGGCCAGCGCCTCCTGCGCGCTCTTGCGCAGCCGGGCGGCCTCCTCCTTGGCGGCCTTGCTGGCCGCCTCGGACTCGGCCCGGCGAGCCGCAGCCTGCCGTTCCTCCTCGGCCCGGCGGGCGGCCAGGGCGATCTCGAAGTCCTTGAGTGCCTCGGCGGCCTCGGCCCGCGCCTCGTCGATGATGTGCTCGGCGGCAGCCCGGCGGGCCTCGATCTCCTCGTTCGCGACGGCGAGGATGTCCTCGGCCTGCTCCTCGGCCAGCGCCAGGATCTGCTCGACGCGTGGCCCGAGATGCCGGAACGCGGCCCGGTCGACCACTGCGGCCTGCTTGCGCACCGCAGCCAGATCGCGCTGGAGCACCTCGACCTGACCGGCCAACTTGTGGATCTGGGCGAAGGCCTGCTCCCGCTCGGCCTCCAGCGCCGCGATCTCGTGCTCGGCACGAGCGACGTACTTCTCGACCTGTTTTTTGTCGTACCCCCGCAGGGCGGACTCGAAGCTGGGCTCCGTGGTCACGTCCCCGCCGAGAGCGAACAGTTCCTCGCCGTGCGACATGCACCCATCCTCACACGCATCGGGCCCTCCTGGGGCGATACGGACGCCCCTGTTGGGAGCTACTTCACCCACGCAGGTGGGCCGTGCTCTGTGTTCTCAAGGCAGGGCGACGCGGGGTGTCGCCGGTCACCCGGTGTCACCCCGCGTCGTTGATCATGCCCCGGTGTCGTGTCAGCTGGACGTGTCCGCGGCCACCTTCTTCTCGGCGTCGTCCGCCGGCTTGGCCGTGGCCGCCGGCTTCTCGGCCGGGGCGGCGTTGTTGGGCACACCCGGGACGATGCCGGCCAGGCCGGAGAGCATCTGCCCGAGCTGCGAGGTGACCGCGTCCTTCTGCCGGGTGAGGTCCTCGACCTCGCGGCGCGCCGCCTGGGTGGTCAGCTCGGCCTCGGTGCGGGCCTCGGTGAGCAGGCGCTGGGACTCGGCACGGGCCTCGTTGAGCGTACGGTCGGCGAGCGCCTTGGCCTTCTCGATGGTCTCGGTCGCGTTGCGCTCCGACTCCACCCGCCGGGCCTCGGCACGCTGCTCGATCTCCTTGGCGCGCTCCTGCGCGGCGCGAGCCCGCTGCTCGGCCTCGCCGACCAGCTTCTGGGTCTGCGCGACCTGGGCGGCGTGCCGCTCCGACTCCTCGCGCTCGGCCTTCTCCCGCCGCTCGGCGAGCTGGAGCTCCAGGGCCTGGAGGTCCTTGTCGCGCTTGTCACGGGCGTCGGTCAGCAGCTTGGTCGCCTCGGCACGCTTCTCCTCGGCCTCACGGGCGGCCTTGGCCCGCTGCTGAGTGATCTCGCGCTCAGCGGTGGCGCGCAGGGTGGCGACCTCGCGCTCGACCGTCGACTTCAGCTCGGCCACCTCGTGGGCGGTCACCGTGCGTAGCTGCTTGGTCTCGCGCTCGGCGTCGGCACGCAGCGTGTCGGCCTCCCGGCGAGCCTGGACCCGGACCTCGGCGGCCTCCCGCTCGGCGGCGGTACGGAGGTTGCCGGCCTCCCGCTCGGCGGTGGCCTTCATCGCCGCCGCCTCGGCCCGCGCCTTGTCGGTGATCTCCCGCGCCTCCAGGCGGGCGGCGGAGAGGATGCCCTCCGACTCGCGCTTGGCCTCGTTGCGGTGGTCGTTGGCCTGCTCCTCGGCGAGCCGGAGGATCTGCTCGACCCGGGTGCCGAGGCCGGACAGCGTGGGGCGGCTGTTCTCCTCAAGCTGCTTGCTGGTGTCGGTGAGCTTCTGCTCCAGGGCGGTGAGCCGCTGCTCGGACTGGCGGAGCCGGCGCTGGGCGTCGTTGAGCGCCTGCTCGGCGTCGGCGCGGTCCTTGTTGGCCTGGCTCAGCGCGGCGTTCAGCCGGCCGATGAAGTCATCGACCTGACCGGTGTTGTATCCGCGCAGGCCAACCGTGAAATCTGGCTGCGAGTTCGCGTTATCGAAGAACGCGAGAGGGGAGGACTGCTGCTGGGGCATTGGGACATACTGGCAGACCCCCCGGGGTGCTTCGCAAGAGCGGGCCGCCCTTTGCCGTCCTCTTTACATGGTCAACTCGTAGCGTCACCGGAACCCCGCGCCGACGGGCGATCTTGCCAGTTCGGGGAGGAGCCCGACGGTACGCAGCGTGACGCGAAAAAGGCATCGAAGTCATCCGCCCACTGCTTTTCTTTCCGAGCGCTGCGCCCCGCGCGAATGGTCGCCGGGCCGGGACGGGGAAAAGCATTGCGCGTTCACCGAAAGGCCATCGACGACTCCTCCGTCAGGCCAGCGTCCGCAGCACCTGTCGATCACGTCACGTCCGTCGATGAATACGGTTTGCCTGGATCGGCGGGCGCTGGGGACCTCGGCGGGTTGGTCGGCGTCGGTGGGCCGGACCGCGGGGGATGGACGTCAGGCGGTGGTGGGGTGGGGGGCGGGTTCGACGAGTTCGACCAGGACGCCGCCGGCGTCCTTGGGGTGGACGAAATTGATCCGCGAGCCTGCGGTGCCTCGCCGGGGGGTGTCGTACAGCAGCCGCAGGCCCCGGTCGCGTAGCGCCGCGCAGGCCGCGTCGACGTCCGTCACGGTGTACGCCACCTGCTGCACGCCCGGACCGTTGCGGTCGAGGAACTTCGCGACCGTCGACTCCGGGGTCAGCGGGGCGAGCAGTTGCAGGCAGCCACCCTCCGTGGTCGGCCCGACCGCCAGCATCGCCTCCCGTACACCCTGCTCTGTGTTCGTCTCGGTGTGTACGCACCGCATGCCGAACGTCCGGGTGTAGAAGTCGATCGCGGCGTCGAGGTCGGCCACGGCGATCCCGACATGGTCGATGCGTCGCAGGCCGATCTCTGTGACATAGTCGGCAGCGGACTCGACGGGGGAGTTCTCAGGCATGACGCTAGTCTGACCGAACAATCGTTAAGGCGTACGGCCGGCACCCCCTCGGAGGCAGGTATGGCTTCGGTGATCGTCAGCGGCGCGCGGACCCCGATGGGGCGCCTGCTGGGCAACCTCAAGGACCTACCGGCGACGAAGTTGGGCGGCATCGCCATCTCGGCAGCCCTGGAGCGGGCCGGGGTCGCCCCCGACCAGGTGCAGTACGTGATCCTGGGTCAGGTGCTCCAGGCAGGTGCCGGGCAGATGCCGGCCCGTCAGGCGGCCGTGGAGGCGGGCATCCCGATGTCCGTACCGGCGCTGAGCATCAACAAGGTCTGCCTCTCCGGCCTGGACGCGATCGCCCTGGCCGACCAGCTGATCCGGGCCGGCGAGTTCGACGTCGTGGTGGCCGGCGGCATGGAGTCGATGACCAACGCCCCGCACCTGCTGCTCGGCCAGCGCGGCGGTTACAAGTACGGCGACGTGACGCTCAAGGACCACATGGCGCTCGACGGGCTGACCGACGCCTGGGACTGCTGCGCCATGGGGGAGTCCACCGAGCGGCACGGCAGCACGCGCGGCATCACCCGGCAGGAGCAGGACGAGTTCGCCGCGGCCAGCCACCAGCGCGCCGCCGCCGCCCAGAAGAACGGTCACTTCGCCGACGAGATCACTCCGGTGGTCATCCCGCAGCGCAAGGGTGACCCGCTGGTGATCAGCGAGGACGAGGGCATCCGCCCCGACACCACCGCCGAGTCCCTGGCGAAGCTGCGCCCGGCGTTCGCCAAGGACGGCACCATCACCGCGGGCAGCTCGTCGCCGATCTCCGACGGCGCCGCCGCGGTGGTCGTGATGAGCAAGGCGAAGGCCAAGGAACTGGGCCTGACCTGGCTGGCGGAGATCGGGGCGCACGGCAACGTCGCCGGCCCCGACAACTCGCTGCACTCGCAGCCGTCCAACGCCATCCAGCATGCCCTGCGCAAGGGCGGTCTGACCGTTTCCGATCTCGACCTGATCGAGATCAACGAGGCGTTCGCGCAGGTCGGCATCCAGTCCATCCGTGACCTCGGGGTCAGCCCGGACAAGGTCAACGTCAACGGCGGCGCGATCGCGCTGGGCCACCCGATCGGCATGTCCGGCGCCCGCCTGGTGCTCACCCTCGCGCTGGAGCTCAAGCGGCGCGGCGGCGGTACCGGCGCGGCAGCGCTCTGCGGTGGCGGCGGCCAGGGCGACGCGTTGATCATCCACGTCCCCAACCCGGCCGAGACCTCTTCGTGAGTGACGTGAACGGCAGTGTTCCGGCTGCGGCCACGTCGGTGCGCCGTAGTCGGGACGTACCGATGCTTGTCGATCGGGCTCGGGCGGGTGACCATCGTGCGGTGGCCCGGTTGATCACGCTTGTCGAGTCGGGCGACGAGACGCTGCCGGCGATCGCGGCGGCGCTCGCACCGTACGCCGGTCAGGCTCAGGTCGTGGGCCTGACCGGTTCGCCGGGGGTGGGCAAGTCGACCACCACCAACGAGCTGGTACGCGCCCTACGGGCCCGAGGTCATCGGGTCGGGGTGCTCGCCATCGACCCGTCCAGCCCGTTCACCGGTGGGGCGATCCTCGGTGACCGGGTACGGATGCAGGATCACGCCACCGACCCGGGTGTCTACATCCGCTCGATGTCCAGCCGTGGGCATCTCGGCGGCCTGTCGGCGGCGACCCCTCAGGCGGTACGCGTGCTGGAGGGTGCCGGCTGCGACGTGGTGCTGGTGGAGACCGTCGGGGTCGGGCAGGCCGAGGTCGAGGTGGCCTCGCTTGCCGACACCACGTTGGTGCTGCTCGCGCCGGGGATGGGTGACGCGATCCAGGCGGTGAAGGCCGGCATCCTGGAGATCGCCGACGTCTTCGTGGTCAACAAGGCCGATCGGGACGGTGCCGACGCCACGGCCCGTGACATCCAGGGCATGATCGCTCTCGGTGAGCGTGGGCCGGGCGAATGGCGTCCGCAGGTGGTCCGTGCGGTTGCCGTCCGCGGCGAGGGCGTCGACGACATCGCCGCGGCGATCGACAAGCACCGGGGCTGGCTGGTCGAGCACGACGAGCTGCGCCGCCGCCGGGAGGCGCGGGCCGCCGCCGAGATCGAGGCCATCGCGCTGGGCGTGCTCCGCGCCCGGATCGGCTCCCTGCGCGACGGTACGCAACTGCCGACGCTGGCCGCCGAGGTGGCCGCCGGCACCACCGACCCCTACGCCGCCGCCAACACCCTCCTCACCCAACTCACCCGCTAGCCCTCACCCCACCCCGCCGCGCCGGGCGC